>CAZTNG010000004.1:30277-56405 GCA_964615195.1 uncultured Enterobacterales bacterium | reverse complement strand
TTAATTTTCTTTATTATATTTGTCGTTTGTTTATTTATATATTAGTAATTTCTTGTCAAATAGATAACAGAATTACCTCTAATAATTTTTAATGCAATGAACTGAGCACTTTTTTTAACTGCTTTTTCCATTTCATTCAAATTAGTAATTTTGGTTCTATTAACTTCAACTATAACGTCACCTTCTGCAAGGTTTAATTTAGCTGCAGGACTACCTTTAGCAATAGATTTTACTAAAACTCCTGATTTGTTTTCTGCATCTGCTAATTGTGCCCCCTCAAATATAGGATTGGTTGATGCTATAGCTTCTTGGTTATTTGCATCAGCATCTAGAACTACATCGACAGAGGTTTGCTTACCATCTCTATAAACTCCTAGTGTAACTTTACTTCCTGCTCCTAAAGTCGCTATTTTCGCTCTTAATTGTCCAAAGTTTGCAACAGGTACTCCATTAATGGAATTCAAAATATCACCTGATTTGATTCCAGCCTTGTCTGCTGCAGAATTTTTCATGACTTCATTTACAAAAGCACCATTAACATTTTTGTAGTCAAAGTTTTTCGCTAGATCTTCGGTAACTTCAGTTCCCATAATTCCTAGCATACCTCTTTGAACCTTACCGTGTTCAATAAGTTGGGTTATTATTGAATTGGCCATATTGGACGGAATCGCAAATCCGATACCTATGTTACCACCAGCTTTTCCTAAGATAGCTGTGTTAATGCCAATTAATTCGCCTTTTAAGTTAATTAATGCTCCACCTGAGTTTCCAGAGTTTATAGCTGCATCTGTTTGAATAAAATTCTCATAATTTTCAATATTTAATCCAGAACGGCCCAAGGCACTTATAATTCCAGATGTTACTGTTTGCCCTAAACCGAAAGGATTACCTATAGCTATTGCAAAATCACCAACTCTTAACTTATCCGAGTTTGCAAATTTTAATTCTGAAAGGTTATCAAAATTCTCTAGTTGTAATAGCGCAAAGTCTGTTTGTTGGTCTTCCCCAATACGTTTGGCTTTAAGAATTCTACCATCGTGAAGGGTAACTTTAATGTCATCTGCTCCATCTATAACATGGAAATTAGTTATGACATAGCCCTTGGTAGCATTAATTATTACGCCAGAACCTAATGCTGAAAAGGATCTTTCTTTAGGCATTTCTGGAAAGAAGAAACGAAATTGTTCTGGTATTTCAATATTATCGTTTCGTAAAGATTTTTTGCCACTTACTGAAATATTAACTACAGCAGGTACTACTTTATTTAATAAAGGCGCAAGAGAAGGCATTTCCTGATTTTGCTCTGCTGCAGTTGCATTTATAAGAGGTACAGAAACATCTGCTAAAGAGGCTATTGGTATAAAAAAAGAAGTTGATAAGGCCAAAGCAGAAAAAAGTTTTAATTTATTTTTCATATAAACATCCCGAATAAAATCATTTAGAATACTTGCTTGGATAAAATTCCGTTATATTTGACAATGTAATTATAAAAAAGTTCACATGGCTTGTGTTTAGCATATTACAGTAATAATTTTTAGTACTAGCAAGGTTGTTTTGTAAAAGTTTTTTGTTTTGCTATTAAAATGATAATAGAAGGAAGAAAAAGCTGATTTAATCAGCTTTTTCAAAAAAGTAAAAGTTTTAAATTTTAGTTTCTTCTATATTTTTAACTTCTGTAACTTGATTTTTATCAACATTATTTGAGTCTGAATTAGTATTTGATATATGAGAAGTTGTTTCAAAAATATTACCTAGTTGAGGTACTATTTTTTTTGATTGCTCACCAATATGATGTGCATAAATTTGGTAACTTGATTCTAATTGTTCAAACAAAGCATTTGAACTACTAAAAAAATCATTCAGCACTCTTTTCTGACTAGCTAATTCTCGCCTTGCTTTTGTCAATTCATCTTCAAGTCTGCCTTTGTCTTTATGACGAGATGTTATATAACTTAGACCGAAACCAACAATAACACCAACAATACCAGACATAATAATATAAATTAATGACTCAGACATTTTTATAATCCTTTAAAACTTATTACATTAATTTTGCTCTTCTTATTATAATACAGTCTCTTAAAAACTTTTAATAAATACCAAATAATGCAATAAATAATTGAATATAAATGAAATAAAATCTCATTTTGAAGGTGAGATCCTAAAGTTTTGTTTAAAAAAACATAAATAAATTTATTCAAAAATTTTTTCTAGTAAAAATTTAGTGATTAATTTTTAATTTTAGTGTATTATTCGCCCGCCCACATACCGTTAGAATGTTCGTTTTGAACAAGTAACGATTCGAGTTCTTTGTCTCGAAGGGGGTAAAGAAAGCGAAATTTTTAGGCATGGGATTATCCAATGCCGCAGATTTTAACTATTTTTTAGTTGGGTTATATAAATGAAAACTTTTGTAGCTAAACCAGACACAATTAAGCGTGACTGGTATGTAGTTGATGCAAGTGGTAAAACACTTGGTCGTCTTGCAACCGAGATTGCTACCCGTTTACGTGGTAAGCACAAGCCAGAATATACACCATTTGCTGATACAGGTGATTATATCATCGTTGTTAATGCAGAAAAGGTTGTTGTGACTGGTAATAAGACTACTGATAAGATGTATCATGCACATTCAGGCTTCCCAGGTGGAATTAAATCTGTCTCATTTGATGTTTTAATTGCTACTAAGCCAGAAATGGTTATTGAATCAGCAGTTCGTGGTATGTTGCCAAAGGGACCTTTAGGTCGTGCAATGTTCCGTAAGTTAAAGGTATACGCTGGTGCTAGTCATGATCATGCAGCACAGCAGCCACAGGTTTTAGACATTTAAGGATAAAGTAAATGGCAGAAAATCAAAACTACGGTACTGGCCGCCGCAAGAGCTCAACCGCCCGTGTTTTTTTAAAGAAGGGTACAGGTAACATTTCTATCAATAATCGTGCTTTAGACGAATATTTTACTCGTCCTACAGCTCGTATGGTTGTATGTCAGCCTTTAGAACTTTTACAGTTGACTGACAAGTTTGACCTTTACATCACTGTTGTAGGTGGTGGTATTTCTGGACAAGCTGGTGCAATTCGTCACGGTATTACTCGTGCTCTTATGGAATACGATGAATCTTTCCGTACTGAATTGCGTAGAGCTGGTTATGTAACTCGTGATGCCCGTTGCGTTGAACGTAAGAAGGTTGGTTTACATAAGGCTCGTAAGCGTCCTCAGTACTCAAAGCGTTAATCTCGTTTTATATGTTACAAACCTCAGCTTTGCTGAGGTTTTTTTATGTGATAAAGCTAATAATTGTGTAATCAGTTGTTTGTTATACATTGCATTATGTTATTATAGTAAAAAATTATTTTAATAAATTTGTAGGATATTTTATGGCTGATGGATTACATGTACCTCCATGCCGTCCTTATATTGTAAGGGCTTTATATGACTGGATGGTTGATAATCATATGACACCACAAATAACTGTAAACGTCAATTGTCCAAATGTTGAGTTGCCTTTACAGTATGCTCAGAATGGCGTTATTGTTCTTAATATATCACCTAATGCTGTACGCAATCTAGTTATGGATAATGAAGCTATTTCATTCAGTGCTAGATTTGGTGGTGTTCCTCACGAAGTATACGTGCCAATGTTCGCTGTTACTACTATCTACCCTAGAGAGGATATTTCTTTAGGTATGTGTTTATTTCCTGAGAGAGCTTATGATGAAATGTTTTATGATGATCAAAAAAATAAATCTCATTTAAGTGCAGTAGAAGATATTGACAATAAAGTTGAAAAGATGCCATTTGAGATTATTGATAGTGGTTTTAAAACGCAAAAGTCAGAATCTCAAGATAATAAGCCATCGATTGTAAGTTCTGATGATAAATCTTCAAAAAAGGAAAGAAAGAAACCAACCTTGGAGATAGTAGAATAAATATTATTTATAGGCCAAATTCTTAATTTAAAAGGATTTGGCCTTTTAAGTTAACATAATCTCTTTTGCGCTGTAAACAACTCAAGTTTTATTATTTCATAACCTTGTTTGTTTTTTTAGAAATGTGTAACGCATCGTGGTGCTATTTATAATATAAATGATTAAATTTTTAGTACTACTAGAAAATGTCCTAGATGATAAATTTCAGCTGTATGACAATATTTGAACCTTGTGAATATTAACCCCAAATTGTTTTGTTATTCTTATTTGGGGTTGTGAAGTATGGCGTACTATTTTAATAGTAATAGATATTGTTAATTGCTCACTTCGTTATCATCAGCGGTTAAAATATTAATGATTGAATTAACTACAGAAAGAGCTACTTCAATAAAAGTAGTGTCACTATTAGTATTTATTGTTAACAAAACATCAGCGTCATGAAGTTGTTGTTTAATTGTATTGTCTGAATGATTTACAATTGCAATAATTGGTAATTCTTTAGCATGAGCAGTTTCAATAATGGCTTTAATATCAGCTGCTTCCTCATCGTTTTGGGATAAGATAAGTAGGCTATCTCCTTCATTTGCAAGCATTGAAAATTCCATATTTATGGCTTCGCCAACACCGACTGTAGCATAAAGATAACTAACTTGGGATATATTAGTATTTAGTGAAATTGCGTTAATACTGCTTGTTCTTATAGAATACGTGCGGTTGAGTCTTTCACAGAAAATACTAGCTAATGGTGCACAAAGAGGACTAGTGGCACAAATTATTTTTGCAGTAGGAAGACTCAAGCTTAGCATCGCTGCCGCTGTTTCTAAATTGTCTAATGTTTCCTGAGGCAGAGCAGACAATGCTTCAATGCTTTCAAAAATATGATCTTGAATATCTTTTATCAATTTAATTGCTACCAACTATTATCCATGTTAAATCTCTTTGCAATTCACCAGAATTATCAATATGTATATCTCCAGATAAACCACGAATCATTTCAGTTTTATCACTTACTAAATTACCTAAATTTAAAGCTAGATTTAGTGAATCATAACCAATGGCAAAGCATCTTAATGTATCACCATTTGCTTTTGGAAGAACATCTATAATTTGTTGCTTGATGGTACTATCCTTTAGAAGCCATGGTTGATCTCCCATTTTCATGCCATTTACACCAGAAATAGCGGAATTGTTAGATATACCATTATTACTTTTAGCTCCAATATAAAACATAGGAACATTGTTTGTTACTTGTTTTACATACTCACGTATTACAGAAGCTTCATTCGCAGTACCGTATATGTAAGCCGCATCAAATATACCATTTGTTGATGCAAAACATGTTTTTAGAGTATCCTGTAGAGAATTTACGTCAGTGAAATAGCAAACACTAGTGTTTATATTTGTTCTATCATGCCAAAATTCATTAAATGCGAGGCTTAACCTTTTCCCTTTTTCGTTATTTGGAGCTATTATCATAGGGTTGCTTAAGTTGTCTTTCGCAATTTCATTAACAGCATTGAGTGCATCATTTTCTGGTGCTAAAGTTAAATAATAAACGTTTTTAACAGAGTTAATTGATCCTTCATTAAGTGCTATGACTGGTATTTGAGGATTAAGTTTTAGTAATTGATCGACTTCAGATTTAATAATTGGGCCGATAATGGCTTTAGCATTATCTTTAAGTGACATTTTATACAAATCTTCTATAGGACCACTTTCAGAATCATAGAACTTAAGATTTACATCAATACCACGATCTTTGTACGCATTTAGTATGCCTAATTTGGTAGGATTGCCAATAATTTCTGCATACTTGCCTGATAGAGGGAGAAATACAGCAATAGTATCTCCTGATTGAGTCTTTTCAAGAACATTTGTTGAAGCAACATTTTCTGTATTGTTATTTACAGAAACTGAATTTTTATCAACAATGCTTAAAACTGGATGGCCTGCATATTTTTTTTCAAAACGAGACATTAAACGATTACGTGTCATGTCATTTTTAGATTTCTGAATTAAAGCATATTCATAAAATCCTTTTTCTATTTGATCATCAGTAGATTTAAATGCAGAATATAATTCTTTAGTTGATGTTTTATTTAAAGAATTTAAGCAGCGTTTATATGCTTCATTTTTACTGTCTGATGAAAGATTTTCTGCAGCAGACATATAGCTTTGAGCAGCTGTTAGATGTTTGCCTAGATTATCTGCAACATTTCCTTTCAGTAAATAAAAATAATTTGCTGTAGTTTTAGGTAATGATATGGAGTTTACTGATGACAGTAAGTTAAATGCACCTTGGTAATTACCTTGTCTTGCTTTAATTTGAGCTTCAATTATATCAGCTTGATTACCTTGTAATGGCGTAATGGCATTTTTACGCATTTGGTTTATCATATCCAATGCTCGGTTGGTGTCACCTTCAGCAGCGTATGATCTTGCGAGTAATATTTGCCAATCATAATTATATTCAGGTTCAGATGATGAAAGTTGCCCTTCATACCAAGAACTTTTTTGGTTTAAAGTCCCAAACGGATTAGGTTTTAGTGACGAATCATGATCAGTAAGGCTACAGCCTGATAAAAATAAATTAAGTATGAGTGCTATAACAACAAAAGATAAGCTAAAATGCTTGTATATGCTAAACATCGTAATGAATTCTCGAATTAGACAATTATTTTCATTTATTATACACTTTTTAGATGAAGTTGTGGGAGCTCTTATGATAAATGAAAAGGTAAAAAGATGGATTTATTAACTGCGTTGTATATTGTACCTACTCCGATAGGAAATATGCAGGATATAACAGCTCGTGCTGTTAATGTTTTATGTGGAGCGGATGTTATTTGTGCAGAGGATACTAGACATTCATTACCTCTTTTAGAAAATATTGGAGTAAAAAGTCCTACACTAATAAGTTTTCATGATCATAATGAAGCTCAAAAAGCTGAAAAAATTGCTGAGCTGATTAATGAAGGTAAATCTGTAGCTTTAATATCAGATGCAGGAACGCCTTTGATATCTGATCCAGGTTATCATTTGGTAACAGAATGTGTATCAAGGAATATAAAGGTTATACCGTTGCCGGGGCCATGTGCTGCTATTACAGCTTTGTGCGCATCAGGGATGCCTACTGATCGTTTTAGCTTTGAAGGTTTTTTGCCTGTTAAAGCTAAAGCTCTTAAAGACAAATTAAACTCAGTAGTTGAGGATGAAAGAACACTTATATTTTATGAAGCACCTAGAAGAATGATGGATACTGCAATCGTGCTTGGTGAGGTTTTTGGAGATCGAGACGTAGCAATTGGTAGAGAATTAACAAAAACATTTGAGACATTTTATTATGCTAAGGCTTGTGATATTGCAAAAGTATTAGCTGATGATCCGAATGCTGATAAAGGCGAAATGGTTTTAATAGTTGCTCCTTTTAAAAAAGATAAACAGGACTGCGAAATTCCAAATGATGCTATTAAATTACTCAAAATATTATTGACGGATATGCCTGTAAAAAAATGTTGTGCAGTAGTTTCTCAAATGTATGATCTAAAAAAGAATGATTTATATAGCCTTGCTTTAGAACTAAATGATTCTATTGCTAGTAAAATATAAAAATTATGTTATACTCATCGATGAGTTAGCTAGGTAATCGCTGCTTTATGGTTGTGCGTAAGCAGACACATAGAGGGGAGGAAAGTCCGGGCTCCAAAGGGCAGGGTGCTAGGTAACGCCTAGGGGATGCAAATCCACGACTAGTGCAACAGAAAGATACCGCCGTGTAAACGGTAAGGGTGAAATGGTGAGGTAAGAGCTCACCGCGCAACCGGCAACGGTTTGTGGCATGGTAAACTCCACCCGGAGCAAGACCTAATAGGCCTCATTGACACTGCCCGTGTAAGAGGCGGGTTGGTCGCTTGAACTAGGGAGTGATCTCTAGTCTAGAGGAATGATTACCACTGTGAAAACAGAACAGAACCCGGCTTATCGGCTAACTCACCAATTCTCTTCAATTATTTTCTATAATTGATATTTCATAAAATCTATATGCTAGTATAATGACCCACTAGATAACTTCAAAACAGGCTAAATTAAATTTTTATAACTTGTTTACATTTTTTCTATTGAGTGAATGTGTGAACGATTTTGCCTTATTAATCATTAGTGAAACACTTTCTTGATTTATATGTGGATATTAAAAGATATCCATATTTATTAAATGGATGTATAGAATAAATGGATAACTACAAGCATATCACAGTATTATTGCATGAGGCTGTTGAAGGCCTGTCAATCGATCCAAATGGGATATATGTCGATGGCACTTTTGGAAGAGGTGGCCATTCTAGATTAATATTATCAAAACTTGGTCCAAATGGCAGATTGTTTGCAATCGATAGAGATCCGCGTGCAATAGCTGAAGCACAAAATATCAAAGATGATAGATTTACAATTGTACATGGCAGATTTTCTGAAGCTGAAGATTTACTTAAACCATTTGGTATTATTGGTAAGATTAATGGATTTTTATTAGATTTAGGTGTTTCCTCTCCGCAGTTAGATGATCCTAATCGTGGATTCAGTTTTATGAATGATGGACCATTAGATATGAGAATGGATCCTTCAACTGGAGAAAGTGCTGCTCAATGGTTGCAGCATGCCGAAGCTGAAGAAATTGCTAGAGTCCTTCATGATTATGGTGAAGAGAGATTCGCTAGAAAAATAGCTTCCATAATAGTTGCAGATAGAGAAAAAACACCTTTTACTTCTACTAAACAGTTAGCTGATATGATTTCTAGAGTTGTACCTATCAAAGAAAAACATAAGCATCCAGCAACTAGAACTTTTCAAGCAATTAGAATTCACATTAATGGTGAACTTAACGAAATTGCAGATACCCTTGAGTTATCCACAAATATTTTAGCAAATCATGGACGCCTTTGTGTTATAAGTTTCCATTCTCTTGAGGATCGTTTGGTAAAAAACTTTATGAGACGTAGTGAAAGAGGAATTGTTCCACCTAGAGGTCTTCCTATAAAGGAAGAAGAAATTTTAAAAACTAGAACATTTAAAAATATAGGAAAGGCAATAGAGCCATCAGCGGAAGAGATTTCTGCAAATCCACGTTCTCGTAGTGCTGTATTACGTATTGCTGAAAGATGGAGTGCTTAGGTAAATGGCAATTGTAAGCGGATCTAAAAGGCAGCAAACAGCTATACCTTTAGGAATAATAATCATAAAAGATCTAATTAGGCATATGTTTTTTATAATTTTGCTAATTGGAATTATTGGCGTTTCTTTTTATATTGTTAAGCAGGTTAAGATTACAAGATCAAACATTACTAGTCTTAACAAAGAGTATAAATATCAAGATGAATTAGATCAAAAGTTTCAGCATTTACGATTACAGCAACTTGTATTAACTGAGCATTATAGAGTTACTGAAATAGCTGAAAAAGAACTGCATATGAAGCAATCTCAACTTAATGAAGAAAAGGTAATAAATTTATCTAATCGATCTGGGAATTAGGATGCATTGGTATAATTTTATAAATAATTCTATTAGAAAATTAAGGAAACCTACAAAACCTGTACCGTTTCAATTAAATAGTTTGCGTGTTTTTGCTATGTGGTGTGGTGTATTTGCATTAGCTAGTATGTTAATAGCGCGTTTAGTTTACATAATGATACTTACATCTCCTGAATTAATATCTAAAGGAAATGATCGTGTTCTTAGGACGGTATACGATAGTGTAGAACGTGGAATAATAATGGATCGCAATGGTGATCAATTAGCGATAAGTGTTCCAGTCAAGGCTATATCAATTTATTGCAAAGACTTTCATGATAAAGATGGCGGTTTTGTACATAAAGAAGAAATGCGAGAAATTGCTAAATTATTAGAAATAGATTATGACACAATGATGAAAAGGGTGAATAAGCCAACTAATCGATATGTGTATATTGCTCGTCAAGTTGAAGAACCTGTTGCTAATTACATTAAATCATTAAAAATAAAAGGAATAATTGTAAGTGATGAGTTGCGTAGATTTTATCCAACAGGAGAAATTAATGCGCACTTAATTGGTAGAACAAATATTGATGGTAATGGTACAGAAGGTATAGAAAAACAATATAATGATCTATTGTTATCGACCCCCGGTAAACGCAGACAAATTAAGGATATAAAGGGTAATGTTATCGCAAATTTAGGTGTGTTATCAGATGGGAAAAAAGCTAATGATTTAGTTTTAAGTATTGATCAAAGATTACAGCAAAGAGCATATATGGCATTAAAGTATGCAACAGAAGTAAACCAAGCCACTTCTGCTTCTTTGGTTTTACTAGATGCTAAAACTGGAGAAATTTTAGCAATGGTTAATTCTCCATCATACAATCCAAATAATAGAGAAAACTTTGCTTCATATAAGGCTAGAAATAGAGCTGTTACAGATGTGTATGAACCAGGCTCAACAACAAAGCCTTTAATTGCCTTGGGCGCATTAGCTAATAATAATGTTAATTGGAAAGAGATTTTTGATACAAGATCATTTCCTGTAAATGGTAAATTAATAACAGATAGCCATAAAATGAATACAGGAAATTTGTTTGATATTATTAAGTATTCATCAAATACAGGTATGGCTCATATAGCTCTTCGTATGGATCCTCATATTATTATGTCTACCTTAGAATCTTTTGGATATGGGCATAAAACTAATTTAAATCTTATTGGTGAGAATACAGGTAGATTACCACTAAAGAGAAATAGATGGAGTAATATTGAGCAAGCAACAGTTGGTTTTGGTTATGGCATTATGGTAACACCATTACAGATTGCACAAGCATATGGCGTTTTAGCAAATTATGGTATAAAAAAACCTTTGTCCATATTTAAGATTGACGAAGTACCTAAAGGTGAAAGAGTTGCTAACGAAGCAGATGTAAGGAGAATGTTAGAAGCCTTAGAGTCTGTTGTGGAAGAAGGCGGTACAGGCATGCAAGCAATGGTTCCTGGTTATAGAGTCGGTGGTAAAACAGGAACAGCCAAAGTTGCTATTGCAGGGGGATATGGTAAGGATTATGTAGGTGCATTTGTCGGAATAGCACCTATGAGTAATCCTAGATTTGTTATGGTTGTAATTATAAATGAACCACATTCTGGAAAATTTTATGGTGGCGTTGTAGCAGGACCTGTTTTTTCAGAAGTAATGCAAAGAACTCTGCAACTTTATAATATTCCACCTGACGATTTAAATCCTGATGGGACTGTTCGCACTATAGAACAAAAGAAGAAAGAACTATATAGAAAGACTTCGCATTGATATAAGGTTAATAGATTTTAATGGCAAGTTTAAAACAAATAGTGAGGAGTATTGGTTTAGATTCTCCTGATATAGACGTTAGTTATCTAAGCTGTAATACTGCTGATGTCCGTAAAGATACTTTATTTATAGCATTTAAAGGATTACATTTTGATGCAAGGTCAGTAATAACAGATGTTGTAAAGAATGGTGCGGTTGCTGTAATTTATGATGATTGTGATGATGGTTTTATTCCTCCAAATTGTGGAGTACCATGTTTACCCTGTCATAATTTAGTGTTATGTCAAAGTAAAATAGCTAGTATTTTTTATGACAAGCCATCTTCTAAGTTAAAATTAATTGGCGTTACAGGTACTAATGGTAAAAGTACGGTTACTCATTTAGTAGCCCAATGGTCCTCTCTTTTAGGTGTTAAAACAGGTGTAATGGGAACTATTGGAACTGGTTTTTATCCAAACTTAAAGCCTTCAGCTAACACTACTATGCAAGCTTTAGATTTAGAAAAGGAGCTTTCTTCTCTGCAATCTGATGGCGCATCAGCAATTGCAATGGAGGTTTCATCTCACGGGTTAGCATTAAAAAGAGTTGAAGAACTTCAATTTTCTATTGCGGCTTTCACTAATTTAAGCAGAGATCATTTAGATTTTCATAAAACCATGGAAAATTATGCAAATACAAAATTTGAATTATTTAAAATGGTTGAGTCACAAAATACTGTAATTAATGTGGATGATCCTATAGGCATAGAATTTTATAATAAACTTCCAAATGCTTTGCGTTTTTCTTGCCATCATATTGATGGAGATTCTGTGCTATATGCCAAAAGCATTGATTATGTTCCTCATGGAATTATTGTTAATGTTGCAGGATCTTATGGAACTGCTGAATTATCAGTTCCATTAATCGGTGGTTTTAATGTACAAAATTTACTTTGTGCAACAGGAATCATGTTATTGATGGGGTTTAAACTATTTGATTTGGCATTAACAGCACCTAAGTTGAACGCAGTTTGTGGGCGTATGGAGTGTTTTAAATCAAAGAATAGTCCATTATTAATTGTGGATTATGCACATACACCAGATGGCTTAGAAAAAGCTTTAATGGCAATAAAGGAGCATAATTTTGGTCACGTAACCTGTATTTGTGGGTGCGGTGGAGATCGCGATACAGGCAAGCGTCCGATTATGGCCAAAATTGCTTGCGATATGGCTGATAAGGTTATTTTTACTAATGATAATCCTCGTACAGAGGATCCATCAAAAATTATTGAGATGATGCTACATGGCGTATCGGATTGTAAAAATTATAGTGTAATCTTTGATAGAACTGAAGCAATAACGAAAGCATTTAAAGATTCAAAAAATGGTGATGTTATTTTAATTGCAGGTAAGGGACACGAAGATTATCAGATTATAGGTTTGAAAAAGCATCACTATAGTGATCGAGAATTAGCGCAAAAGCTTGTGGAGAAAATTGATGATAACAATTGATTTAAAAAAAATAGCGCTTCATTTACATGGTGAATTAACCTTTGGTGATGATTTGTTAGTTAGTAGGGTGGAGACAGATTCTAGGAAGAATGTTTCTGGAGCTTTATTTGTTGCTCTTAAGGGTGAGAAATTTGATGCTCATGTTTTTGCGGCTGATATTGCCAAAAATGGCGCGTTGGCATTAATTGTAGATCATGATACAGGTGTAAATATTCCGCAAATTATTGTAAAAGACACAACAATAGCATTAGGTTTGCTTGGACAGTTAAATAGATTACTAAGCAAGGCAAGGGTTGTATCAGTAACTGGTACATGCGGAAAAACTTCAGTTAAGGAAATGACTGCTTCAATATTAAGCAGATTAGGAAAGACAATTGCTACTAGCGGTAACTTTAATAACGCAATTGGCGTTCCTTTATCATTATTGCAGATAAATGCTGATACAGATTTTGCTGTAATAGAATTAGGTGCCAATCATCCAGGAGAAATTTCATATAGTGTTAATTTGGCAAGACCAATTAGTGCAGTTATAAATAATGTTGGTGGCGCTCATTTACTTGGTTTTGGTTCACTTGATGGTGTATATAAGGCAAAAAGTGAAATCCTAGATTATGTTTTTGCTAATAATGGTACTGGTATTGTTAACGCGGATAACGCATATTTTGCAAAATGGTGTGAAGAATACCAAGGCAATAATTTATTGTCATTTGCAGTTAACAATCCTATTGCAGATTTTAAGGCAAAAGATATTGTTGTAAAAGACAATGGCTGTTGTACATTTACAATAGTAACCCCAATGGGTGAATCGTTTATTGATTTACAAATACCTGGAACACATAATGTTGCAAATGCAGTTGCAGCTTGTGCATTAAGTTCACGAGTTGGCGCAAATCTTGAGCAAATAAGTCTGGGTTTAAATAGTGTTAAGCCAGTAAAAGGTCGTTTGTTTTTTGAAAAGTTAGGTAATTTAACTTTGATTGACGATGCTTATAATGCTTCTGTAAATGCTGTCAAGGCCTCAATAGATACTTTATCATTATTACCCGGATATAAAGTTTTTGTTTTTGGTGATATGGGTGAACTTGGTTCAGAAGAAAAGAAACTTCATCAAGAAATAGGTGAATATGCCATAGGTAAAATAGACGTTTTACTTACTATTGGACATTTAGCAAAATATAGTGCTGAATCTTTTGGTGGTATGTCTTTTAAAGATAAAAGTGAATTATATACATATTTAAAAGAGTTAATGAATGCTCATACAAATATGTTTGTTGCTGTTAAAGGTTCACATGTAATGCATATGAACGAAGTTGTTGATTTTATTCGTAAATTTAAGGAAGTACAATGTTAGTTTTACTTTCCGATTGGTTAAATAATTATGTTTCAGCTTTTAGAGTTGTAGATTATCTAACCTTTAGGGCTATATTTTCTCTTATTACTGCTTTGGCTATTTCTTTGATGGTAGGACCTTATGTAATTAAGAAGTTGCAATTATTACACTTTGGTCAGGTAATTCGTAATGATGGACCAGAAAGCCATTTTAGCAAGCGTGGTACCCCAACTATGGGCGGTATTATGATAGTTGGCGTTATTTTTTTCACTTCTATTTTATGGTGTAAACTTGATAACGTATACATTTGGGTTGTTCTTTTTGCTTTAGTTAGTCATGCCTTAATTGGTTTCGCTGATGATTACTTAAAGGTTGTTAGAAAAAATACTGCAGGTTTAATTCCTCGTTGGAAATACTTTTGGCAATCAGTATGTGCTATAGCTATAGGTGTAACACTATATTGTGTTAGTAAATCTCCAAATGAAACGACCTTAGTTGTTCCTTTTTTTAAAGATTTTATGCCGAATATGGGTATTTTCTTTATTGTATTAGTTTACTTCGTGATAGTAGGATCATCTAATGCAGTTAATTTAACAGACGGTTTAGATGGCCTTGCAATTATGTGTACTCTTTTAGTTGCAGCTGGTTTAGGTATCGTCGCTTGGGCAACTAGTAATATGGAATTCGCTAATTATTTATATATTCCGTATTTGCCTCATGCTGCTGAAATGACAATTGTTTGTACTTCAATTGTTGGAGCAAGTTTAGGATTTTTATGGTTTAACACTTATCCTGCGCAAGTTTTTATGGGCGATGTAGGCTCTTTGTCATTAGGTGCTTTATTAGGTGTTATTGCTATTGTAGTTCGTGAAGAAATTTTATTGTTCATTATGGGCGGTATTTTTGTTTTGGAAACAATTAGTGTTATTCTTCAAGTTGGTTCGTTCAAACTTAGAGGAAAACGAATTTTTAAAATGGCTCCGATTCACCATCATTTTGAAAAGAGTGGATGGCCTGAGCCTCGTGTAATTGTTCGTTTTTGGATTATAACATTGGTATTAGTATTAATTGGTCTTGTAACACTCAAGCTTCGTTAGAGATATTTTTATGAATAGTGAAATTGCTGTTATTGGTTTAGGGAAAAGTGGATTATCAACTGTTAACTTTTTATTAGCACATGGTATTGTTCCTTCTGTTTTTGATACTAGAGAAAATCCTGCGGGCAAAGAATTTTTACCAAATAATGTTCCTCTAGTGTGTGGCGAATTAGATCCAGAAAAGTTAAAACATTTTAAAACATTGATTGTTGGACCTGGATTGTCTTTAGAAACTCCTGCTTTAGCTCAGGTAGCTAAATTAGGTGTTAGCATTATTGGTGATATAGAGGTTTTTGCTCAGTATGCCAAAGCTCCTACAGTTGGAATAACAGGATCAAACGGTAAAAGTACTGTAACTACCCTTGTTGCATTAATGGCTAAGGCTGATAATAAAAAATGTGGAATGGGCGGAAATATTGGAATTCCTGCATTAGATGTTATTGCTGATGATGTTGATGTATATGTTTTAGAATTATCAAGCTTTGAATTAGAAACTACTTCAAACTTGAAACTACGAGGTGCAACAATTCTGAACTTATCTGAGGATCACTTAGATAGATATCAAGGGTCTATGGAATTATATTTGAAGGCAAAGCAACGTATTTTTAAGCATGCGGAAAATATTATTGTTAATAGAGAAGATCCTACAACGATTCCAAAAGATGGAAAATATTGCTCAAGTTTTGGTGGCGATGAATGTGATTATGGAAGAATTGTTGTAAATGGTAAACGTTATTTAAGTTTTAACGGACAAGAAATTATTGCTGTAGATGATGTTTTAATAAAGGGTCGTCATAACGAAATGAATGCTTTAGCAGCTATTGCTTTAGCAGATACATTGGGAATTAGTAGACAAGCACAAATAAATGTTCTAAAAACTTTTACAGGTTTAGAACATCGTTGTCAGTTGGTTCGTGAATTGAATGGTGTGCGTTATTACAACGATTCAAAGGCAACTAACGTAGGTTCAACTCTTGCTGCTGTTGCTGGTTTGAAAGAAGGTGTAAAAGGGAAAATAATACTTTTAGCCGGTGGTTTGGGTAAAGGTCAAAATTTTAAACCTATTCAGAATATGTTAGGTCATGAAATAGGCTTAATGCTTTGTTTTGGAAAGGATGGTAAATTATTGTCCTCATTAGGTGATGAAGCTTTATTAGTTGAAGATATGGCTGCTGCTATAAAATATGCTCATAAAGTAGCTGAATCTGGTGATGTTGTTCTTTTAGCTCCTGCTTGTGCTAGTCTAGATCAATTTAAGAGCTTTGAAAATCGTGGTGATATTTTTACAGATCTTGTAAAGGGTTTATAAATGAAATTAGTTTCAGCATTTATGGGAAATTCCGCAAAAACTTATAATTTTGATAAAGAGCCGATGTATGATCGACATTTACTAGTTATTTTCTTTTTGCTTATTACCTTAGGTTTGATTGTGGTGTACACGTCTTCCGTAGCCGTAGCAGGTAATATAAGTGCTGATGAATTTTTTTATGTAAAACGTCAATGCTTTTTTTTAGTAGCTGGCTTATTTGCAGGTTTTTTGGTGTTACATATACCTACTATCAAGCTTTCAAAATATTGTAGCCTTTTGACATTATTTGCTGCAGTTAGTTTATGTATAATTGCAGTGATAATTGGTCCTGAAATAAAAGGTGCAAAGCGTTGGATTGAGTTGGGATTGTTTAATTTTCAGCCATCTGAAGCTATAAAAATTGTTTGGATTCTTTTCCTTGCAGGATTTATTGAAAGTCATAAAAATGTGATGTCATATACGAGACAATCAATAAAGATCTCAATACTGCTATCTATCATAGTTAGTATACTTTTTTTGCAGAAAGATTTTGGTTCGGCTGTAGTTATTTCTGTAATAACTATGGGGATGCTATTTATAGCGAATTGTTCTAAAAAATTCATGGCTATAGCATTCGGTTTTGGTTCTATGGCTATTATTGGTGCTATATTAGTTGCCCCTTATCGTATTATTCGATTAACAACATATTTAAATCCTTGGGATGATTCATCTGGTAATGGTTACCAGTTAGTTTTGTCCTTAATGTCTTATGGTAGAGGTGCGTTATTCGGACAAGGACTAGGTAATGGTGTTTTTAAATTATCATATATTCCTGATCCACATACTGATTTTGTGACATCAGTTTGGGCAGAAGAAACAGGTTTAATAGGAATGTTGATATTAATAGCTTTAGAATTTTTATTGATAATTAAAGCATTTACAATTGCATTTGAATGTTTCCGTTCTCAAAATAACCAAAATGTATTGCAAGGTGAAATTGCAATTGGCTTTGGTATGTGGTTTTTATTGCAAGTATCAATTAACATAGGTTCGGCAAGTGGGCTATTACCAACTAAAGGGTTGACCTTACCATTTATAAGCTACGGTGGATCTAGTTTACTTATGATGGTTGTAGCGGTATGTATATTAGTGAGAATAACATATGAAAGAAGGCAATTTGCTTTAGATAATTTGAATGTTAGTATTCGTATATCAAAACAGTTAAAAAGAACTTCTAAAGTAAAAAATGAACAAATTGAATAGTTGATTAATTTTAATACTATTATTAAGTTGCAATAGATATCTATTATTTAGTAACACGCATATATAGGAAGCGTTGTTTTATGAAAAAAATATTAATTATGGCTGGCGGTACAGGTGGTCATGTATTTCCTGGTTTGGCTGTAGCAAAAGAGCTTAGTAAAAATGACGAGTTCGAGGTGCTGTGGTTAGGTACAAAAGAAAGAATGGAATCAGTAATTGTTCCAAAAAATGGTTTTAATATTAAGTTTATAAAAATACAAGGTATTAGACGAAATGGTATTTTGCGCAAAATTTTTGCACCATTTAAGATCCTACGTGCAGTTTATGAGGCAATTCAAGTAATTCGTGAATTTAAGCCAAATGTAGTGTTAGGTATGGGTGGTTATGCTTCAGGACCTGGTGGTTTGGCCGCAAAAATTTTAGGTATCCCATTAGTATTGCATGAACAGAATGCAGCTCCAGGATTAACAAATAGATTACTTGCAAAAATTGCTACTAAAATTTTATTAGGTTTACCAAAAGCTTTTGCAGGATCTAATGTCTTATATGTGGGTAATCCAGTTAGAAAAGAGGTTGCTGATCTAAATAAGTTATTGCCTAGAGAATTTCCAGTGGATAAAATTAGAGTTCTTATTGTTGGTGGTAGTTTGGGAGCTCAAATACTTAACGAAGTGGTTCCTAAAGCGATATCTTTATGCAGAAACAATGGGATTAATATTGAAGTATTGCATCAAACTGGAAAGGGAAACAGTATATTTGTAAAAAAAATGTATGAAGATCTTTCTATTGTTGATGGAGTTATAATAAGCGATTTTATTGATGATATGGCGCAAGCTTATTGTTCTTCGGATATTATTATTTGTCGTGCAGGAGCTTCAACAGTCGCTGAAGTATCAGCGGTAGGAATCCCTGCTATTTTTGTTCCATTACCATCTGCTGTAGATGATCATCAAACTAAGAATGCTCAGAGTTTATCTGATATTGGTGGCGCAATATGCTTAGCTCAAAAAGATTTGAGTAGTGAGGTATTAGCAAAACACATAACGGAGTTAGCTTCAGATAAATCGAAGTTATCACAAATGAGTAAAATTGTAGGCGAAGTTGCAAAGCTTACTGCAACGCAAGATGCTGCTGCTGTTTGTAGAGAACTTTCTGGAGAATAATATGAATTTTAAAGAAGCAAAAATAACTTCCACTGGTATTCCACAAATGCACAAGGTGCATAGAATTCATTTTGTTGGTATTGGTGGTGCTGGTATGAATGGCATTGCTGATGTTTTAGCCAACGAAGGGTATAAGGTTACAGGTTCTGATTTAGCGGAATCAAATACAACAAACCATTTAAAGAGCAAGGGTATTACTGTATTTATTGGGCATAATGAGCAGAATGTAATAGGTGCAGATGTTGTTGTATTATCAAGTGCTATTAAGAAAAATAATCCTGAGTGGATCAAAGCTCAAGAGCTTCATATTCCGATAGTTCGTAGAGCAGAAATGTTAGCAGAATTAATGCGTTATCGTTTCGGTATTGCAGTTGCAGGTACTCATGGAAAGACAACAACTACAAGTTTAATTTCAAGTATTTATGCTGAGGCCGGTCGTGATCCTACTTTTGTAATTGGTGGTTTATTAAATAGTGCAGGTGTAAATGCGCGTTTAGGTAGCGGTAGATATTTAATTGCAGAAGCTGATGAATCGGATGCATCTTTCTTGCACTTGCAGCCTATGTGTTCAGTTGTAACTAATATTGAAGAAGATCATATGGATACATATGGTGGAGACTTTTCTAGATTAAAATCTACATTTATTGAATTTCTTCATAATCTTCCATTTTATGGTGTGGCTGTAGTATGCAAAGATGATCCTGTTATAAAAGAATTGTTACCAAAAATTGGCAGAACTACAATTACTTATGGATCTACTGTTGATTGTGATGTGCAAATTTTTGAATTCAAACAAGAAAATAATCATTCTTTATTTAAGATAAGGCGAAAAGATGGTTCAATATTAGATATTAAATTGAACTTACCTGGATATCATATGGCTCTAAATGCAGCAGCAGCGATTGCTGTAGCATCTGAAGATGAAATTTCTGATGAATCAATTATAAATGCTTTGGCCAATTTCAAAGGTGTTGGTAGAAGATTTGAACAGTATGGTGAATTTGATATTGGCAATGGGAAGGTAATGTTAGTTGATGATTATGGTCATCATCCTAGTGAAGTTAGAGCTACTATAAATGCTGTTCGTGCAGGTTGGCCTAATAGACGTTTAGTAATGATTTTTCAACCACATAGATACACTAGAACAAGAGATTGTTTTGAAGAATTTATTAATGTTTTAGGTTTGGTTGATGAATTGATTTTAATGGATGTTTATCCAGCAGGAGAAGAGCCTATTGTTGGAGCTGATGGAAGAGCCTTATGTAGATCAATACGTTTGCGTGGTAAGGTTGAGCCTTATTTTGTTTCAACACCTAATGAAGTTCCGTCTACTGTTGCTCAGATTATACGTGATGGTGATATTTTATTAACTCAAGGTGCTGGTAATGTTGGTCATGTTGCTAAAGTTCTAGCTGAATACAAGCTTGATTTAGAAAAGATGAAGGATAAAGTATAAGTGGCACAAATTAGGAAAAAATTTGGGACAGAACAAGAGGTATATCATCGCTCTAAAGGACAATTATTTGGAGGGATGTTTTTTCTTGTTTTAGTGATTGTTCTAGATGTTTTTCTAGTAAGAATAATATATGTATCTATGACAGACGTTGATGCTATACCTGTAAGAAAAATTCAGGTGGAAGGTGATTTATCGACATTAACCAAAAAGGATATTGAAGAATTTTTTTTAAAGAATCCTAGCAACCATAATTTATTAACAATGGATTTGCTGGATGTAAGAGATTATATGTTGCAAATGCCTTGGTTGTATAAAGTAACGTTAAGAAAAAAATTACCAGATATTCTATTTATGTTCGTCATAGAACATAAAGCAATAGCCTATTATAATGAAGGTATATTAACAACAGATGGAAAAGTTATTTATCCTGATCTTTCAAATTACAATGTCAAAATGGTACGCTTAATCGGCCCAGAGAAAATTGAAAATGAATTAAAGGCTAAGCAAATATATGACAGATATCTTACTTTTAAGTCCGCTTTAGATATAGGCGGCTTAGATATTGATAAGGTAGAGCTTACATTGAATTATATGTGGATAATCACATTAAAAAATGGTGTGATTCTTTATTTAGGTAGGGATATTGATCTACTTGATCACAATATTCATAATTCAGATGTGCTTTTAGAACGTTTAAGAAAATTTATTGAATCATATCCATATATTGATAACAGAAATTTAATAGAATACATAGATTTAAGATATGACACAGGAATGGCTGTGAAATGGAAAACTGAAGAGCCTGTAAATGATGACCCAAAATTCTAAATTATCTCAACCAGTAGGTGGAGATTATGTTATAGCAGTTGATATAGGTACAGCAGAAATTAGAGTTTGTTGTGCAATTTTGTATTCCGAAGATGAAATAAAGATCGCTGGATTTGGTCACTGTACATCTACCGGATTTTCAGAAGATGGTATAACTAGTATGGATAGGCTAAAGGAAAATATTTCCACGGCTTATAGTACTGCAGATACGTCTGTTAGAAGAATTTACGACAAATCAACACTTGCTAAAATTGATAATCCAAAAGTATTTGTATCTGTTTCTGGTAAATTTATGACTTACAGAAACAATGATGGCTCATGTTCATTAGATCAAAAAAATGTTACCGATTTACATATTGAAAAAGCTTTTAGCAATGCAACGTCGTTTAGTGTTAAAGGATATGACTTAATATTTGCGAATAATAATTATTATGCTGTAGATTCAAATATGTATATAGACGATCCTAAAGGACAAACAGGAGGACAGCTAAAATCTTATGCACATCTTATATATGCTGATAAAGATTTTCTAACAAATATTCGTCATGTGATTTCCTGTTGTATTCCGACTAATTACAATGTGGAGTTTTTATTTTCTGGTTTTGCTTCTGCTTATGCAGTAGTTAATGAGAATGAAAAAAATTTAGGTGTTTGTGTACTTGATATAGGTCATGGTTCTGTTGATATTTCAATTTTTAATCGTGGTTACATCATATTTTCTGGTTCGAGTCCTATAGCAGGACATGTGGTAACTAGAGATATTGCGGTATTAAATGGATTAACAGAGAAATGTGCTGAAAATATAAAAATAAAATGTGGTTGTGCAGATCCTGAGAATGTAAATGATAATCATCTGATTAAAATTAATTCTGCAGGTGCTATACATCAAGAAATAAATATTTATCCAAAAACTTTGGCTGAAATGATTGAAACCAAATATTCCCACTTACTTTTGAATGCAATTCACAGTATAAAAGGTGTGGATAGTGATTGTACACTAGGTGCAGGCTTTGTACTGACAGGGGCAGGATCTAAGATGAAGGGAATAAAAAATTGTTTTTCTAAAGTTTTAATTAAGAATAAATTACCAGAATTAGCTAATAAAGTTCGTATTGGTGAAGTTTCTGATAAACTTACAGGATTATCTGATGAGATTGATCCAATAAAAGATGCTGCAATAATCGGTATGCTAAAGTTAAGTAGAATGATTGATGCTAAAGAGTCTGATAGACACGGAAATTCAGTGTTTAGAAAAGCTTATTTATGGGTTAATAATCTTTTTGGACAATAATCATGTATTGTTTATAGATCATTTTATGACGTTAAGTTGATTAAACCCTAGAAAATTTGATGTCATTGGTAAGTACATTAATGAATTGTGTTTTTTTTGTAATATACTTGCTATAATTGAAAGCAATATGCTGAGCTAATTTTTAGCAAAGAAAAAAGATTTTATAATGCGATGAAATATTGATTTTTAAACGCATTGACAATACTTTGCCGATATCAAGTATATTGGTCCAGGAGAGATTTGAACAAATGAGTGGAATAATGCAAGTGACTGATGGTTCACAGCAAGAAATGGTTGTCCCTAGTGACAATGGTGTGGTTGCCATTAAAGTTGTTGGTGTAGGTGGCGGTGGCGGAAACACTGTTCAACACATGATTGATGAGAAGATTAAGAATGTAGAGTTCATAGTAGTTAATACTGATCTACAGGCTTTAAATTCAAACCTTGCAGAAAAAAGAATTCAAATTGGGGTAAATACTACTCGTGGTTTAGGTTCTGGTTCAAATCCTGATGTTGGTCGTGCTGCTGCTGAAGAAAGTAGGGATGACTTAAAGAATGCCATAGGCAAAAGTGATATTGTTTTTGTTACTGCTGGTATGGGTGGTGGCACAGGTACTGGTGCATCACCAATTGTATCTCAGATCGCACGCAATGATCTTAATGCTTTGACTGTTGCAATTGTTACTAAGCCTTTCTCTTTTGAAGGTAAAAAGCAATTAAGTAAGGCAGAGGCAGGTATTGCAAAATTACGTGATGTAGTTGACGCATTGATTGTAATTCCAAATGATAAATTATTAAGAGATCTTCCTAAAAATATTTCTCTTATTAATGCTTTTAATGAATGTAATCATGTATTAAAACGTGCTGTTCAAGGTTTGTCTAATCTTATTACCAATAATGGATATTGGAATGTGGATTTTAATGACGTAAAAACAGTGCTAAAAGAATCAGGAACAGCATTAATCGGTATGGGTAAAGGTACTGGTGAAACAGCTGTACAAGATGCTATAAAGGCAGCTATTCATAGTCCTTTATTAGAAGATGTGACTAATTGTCATGTTAAGGGAATGCTTGCAAATATTAGTATTGGACCTGAATTCCAAATTTCACAATTAAATGAATTGGGTGATATTCTGCAAAGTCATGTAACTGATGATACCGATGTAAAATTTGGTATTTGTTATGATTCTACACTTAAAAATGATGAAGTGAATGCGACTATTCTTTTAGCAGGTCTTTCTCCTATTAATTCTGCAGAACGTAAGCCAATGTTAAGTTCTGTAAAAGAAAATCTATCTACAGCTACTTCTAAGACTGAAAGTTTATTTGGGTCGTTAAAGTCTGTTGAAGATACTAAAACAGAGGATGAAGTTCCATTATTAAAGAGTAAATCTCCATTTGATGATGGTGATGAATTACCGTCATTCTTAACTAAAAAGGCGGATTAATAAAAAACTTAGTCTTCTTAGGTCTTTTGTTCAACTTAAGTTGATAAGTAAAAAATTTAATTAATTTTATTCTTTTTATCATTGAAAATCACTAGTTATAAAACTAGTGATTTTTTTTATTTGATAGTTTGCAACAATATTTATTATAAATGAGAGGTTGTTCAAATTTTTATTTTTGCATGTAAACTATGAAAAATTGACATAATCTTTGTTTAAATTATAAAAAAAATACATTTTTATATAAAAATGAACTTTTAAAATTTTTATTAGTCAAAATATAGTGATACAATTATAGGTGTTTGTATATTCATGGAATATAAGAGAAGTATTATGATTAAACAGCGTACAATAATGCGTGCAGTTAATGCATCAGGCATTGGCTTGCATTCAGGGAAAAAGGTGAGTGTATCTTTTAGACCTGCACCAGCTAATACTGGAATTGTATATGTTCGTACAGATTTAGAGCCGAAGGTTATTTTTAATACGTCAGCTGATATGGTACGAGATACTGAACTTTGTACAGCTCTTGTGAATGACAATGGTGATAGAATATCAACAATAGAACATTTGTCTGCAGCTCTAAGTGCTTTAGGTATTGATAATTTGTATGTTGATGTTAATGCACCTGAACTTCCTGTAATGGATGGTTCAGCACAGCCATTTATATATTTGCTAGAAGATGCTGGAATTAAAATTCTCGAAGAGCCTAAAAAATTTATTAAGATTTTAAAAACTGTTCGTGTAGAATTAGACGATAAGTGGGCTGAATTACGTCCTGCTAAGCAAGGATTTAAATTAGATTTACAAATCGATTTTAATCACCCAGCGATGGAAAAATCATTACAGAGATATAAATTAGATTTTTCTGGTGAAGCATTTTTTAGAGATGTTAGTAGAGCACGTACGTTTTGTTTTATGAAAGATGTTGAGTTTATGCATGCTCATAACTTAGCGCTAGGCGGAAGCTTGGATAATGCAGTTGTGATTGATGATTTTAAAGTCGTAAATCCTGAAGGTTTAAGATATCCTAATGAATTTGTAAAGCATAAGATGCTTGATGCAATTGGTGATTTATACATGTCTACCATGAGCATGATCGGTGAATTTGCTGCATATAAGACAGGTCACCATCTTAATAACATGTTATTAAGAGCGTTAATTGCAGATGCAAGTGCTTACCAGATAGTTTCCATTGAAGATGGGAAAGCAAATAGAGAGAGTACTCGTTTTATTGAAAATGGAGACGTTGTTACTCAAGGTAGTATTGCATAAGTTTTTCAAAACTGTAAAAGGCCTGTTCGCAGGCCTTTTTTATTTGTCTAAAATATAAGTTAAAATATGAGTTTCAATAATACTTCACTAAATTTAATACCTACAATAATTGCTGGTTGGGTTCCTAATATCAAACAAGTAAGATCTCCGCACTTTAATGCTCGTCCTAACCATGAAATTAGTTTGTTGGTAATACACAATATATCATTACCTCCAAAAGTTTTTGGAGGAGAATTTGTTGAAAGTTTTTTTTTAGGAGTATTAAATAAAGAAGAACATCCATATTTTTCGACAATAGGTGATATGAAGGTCAGCTCTCATTTTTTAATCAAACGTACTGGTGAGGTTATTCAATTTGTTTCCTGCTTGGATAGGGCATGGCACGCTGGAGTGTCATCTTTTTGGGGAAGAAAAGCTTGTAATGATTTCTCGATTGGGATTGAATTAGAAGGTTCGGATGATGTTATGTATACTACAGAGCAATATGAATCCTTAAGTTATTTATCAGTTGCATTAATGCGCAGTTATCCTCTAATTACTAAAGATAGAATAATAGGACATTGTCATATAGCTCCTACTAGAAAAACAGATCCTGGGACATCATTTTGCTGGGAATTATTTATGAAAAGAATTATTGAGTTAGAGGAAATAATTTAAAATTATTTTCAGTAAATGAACTTTTTATACTAAGGCTTAATCTAAGTTTAAAATGAAAGAGGTCTTTATGAAGTTAATTACATGCTTAAACATAGTTGCAGTTTGTTTGACATTATTTATTGGTAATGCCTATGCAGATGTATCAGTTTCTTTTGGTAGAGGTGGAACTTCTATATATGCAACACCTTATCCACCGCCACCACCACCACCGCATCACTATGGTGGGTATTTGTATCCACCACCACCGCCTCCACCACCGATGTATTATTATGGATATGGTCCGCAGTTACCACCACC
>CAZTNG010000004.1:0-30177 GCA_964615195.1 uncultured Enterobacterales bacterium | reverse complement strand
CACCGCCTCCACCACCGATGTATTATTATGGATATGGTCCGCAGTTACCACCACCGCCTCCACCACCGATGTATTATTATGGATATGGTCCGCAGTTACCACCACCACCTCCACATCATCATTGGAGACATGATCCGCCACCGCCTCCTCCATATCATCATTGGAGACATGATCCTCCACCACCTCCACATCATCATGGTCATGGACCAGGTTGGCGTCGTTAAATAAGAAACCCAAACATAAAAAGTTTGGGTTTTATTATTTTGTAAGTAAATTATTTTTTTATATATTGTATAATCTCATTGTCTTGAAGCTGAGCAATATCGTAATTTGGCATATTTAGTTTACTATTAAAAAAATGGCAATTGCTTTGGCTTGATATAAATTTTAATAAAATGAAATATTTACTCATCGTCTAGGGAGAACTATTGTGTTAGAGTCTTATCATAAAAAAGCTGAGCAAAGAGCTAAATTGGGTATAGTTCCTAATCCTCTTATTGCAGACGAAGTTTCAGAAGTTGTATCACTTTTGCAGAATCCTCCAATTGGATCTGAAGAAGAATTGGTCAGCTTGCTAGAAAATCGTATTCCTCCAGGAGTTGATGAAGCAGCAAAAGTTAAAGCAGAATTTCTTGCTGATATAGCTTTTGGTAAAAAACAAAGTCCTTTGGTTTCAAAGCAAAGAGCTGTTGAATTATTAGGTACAATGCAAGGCGGGTACAATGTTTCTTCATTGATTGTGTTGTTAGATGATAAAGAATTAGCTCCATCTGCCGCAAAAGCATTAGCTCATACATTATTAATTTTTGATGCTTTTGATACTGTTGCTCAGAAAGCAAAAGATGGCAACATTTATGCTCAACAGGTTGTTAAATCATGGGCTGATGCTGAATGGTTTACTTCTAAACCTAAGTTAGCACAGAGAATTACTTTGACAGTTTTTAAGGTCCCTGGTGAAACTAATACTGATGATTTATCTCCTGCTCCAGATGCTTGGAGTCGACCAGATATACCTTTGCATGCAATGGCAATGTTAAAGAATGCACGTCTTGGTATTACGCCTGATGAAGATGGTGCAATAGGACCGGTTTCTACAATTAATTCATTAAGAGAAAAAAATTATCCTTTAGTTTATGTTGGTGATGTTGTTGGTACAGGATCATCACGAAAGAGTGCAACTAATAGTGTGTTATGGTTTATGGGTGAGGATATTCCTTTCGTTCCTAATAAGCGTTGTGGTGGTTTTGTTTTTGGTGGCAAGATTGCTCCAATATTTTTTAATACAATGGAAGATGCCGGTGCTTTACCTGTAGAGATGGATGTTTCCAAAATGAATACTAGTGATATAGTAGATATATTGCCTTATGAAGGTAAAGTTGTAAATCATGAAACAGGTGAAGTTTTATCAACGTTTACTTTAAAGACTCAAGTTCTTCTTGATGAAGTTAGGGCAGGTGGTCGTATACCATTGATTATTGGTAGAGGTTTAACAGCAAAAGCAAGAGAATATTTAGGTCTTTCACCAAGTTCTGAATTTATACTACCTCAGTCTGTTCCAAGTAGTAAAAAAGGTTATTCATTGGCACAAAAAATTGTTGGCCGTGCATGTAATTGTGAGGGAATTAGACCAGGTACATATTGTGAACCTAAGATGACGACAGTTGGTTCACAGGATACTACAGGTCCAATGACACGTGATGAATTAAAAGACCTTGCATGCTTAAGTTTTAGTGCTGATTTAGTTATGCAGTCGTTTTGTCATACTGCAGCATATCCAAAGCCTGTGGATGTTATAACTCACGATACTTTACCTAAGTTTATTTCTTCAAGAGGTGGTGTTGCTCTTCGTCCAGGAGATGGTGTTATACATAGCTGGTTAAATAGAATGGTTTTACCTGATACTGTTGGTACCGGTGGAGATTCTCATACAAGATTCCCTATGGGAATATCATTCCCAGCTGGTTCTGGTTTAGTGGCTTTTGCGGCTGCAACAGGTGTTATGCCTTTAGATATGCCTGAATCTGTTCTTGTAAGATTTTCTGGTGAAATGCAACCAGGAATAACATTAAGAGATCTTGTACATGCTATTCCATTAAAAGCTATTGAACTAGGTTTATTAACAGTAGAGAAAAAGGGTAAGAAAAATGTATTTTCTGGTAGAATTCTAGAAATACAAGGGTTACCAAATTTAAAGGTTGAACAAGCTTTTGAACTAGCTGATGCGTCAGCTGAACGTTCTGCAGCAGGTTGTACTGTTGCTTTAAATAAAGAATCTATTGTTGAAAACTTAAAATCAAATATAACCCTATTAAATTGGATGATTAAAGAAGGTTACTCAGATGCTAATACTCTAGCAAAGAGAGTAAAAGCAATGGAGTCATGGTTGGAAAAACCAGAGCTTTTAGTAGCTGATGAAGATGCAGAATATGCAGCTGTTATTGACATTGATTTAAATTCTATAAAAGAACCTATTCTTTGCGCACCAAATGATCCTGATGATGCTAGAACATTATCATCTGTAGCTGGCAAAAAGATAGATGAGGTATTTATTGGTTCATGTATGACTAATATTGGTCATTATAGAGCTGCGGCGTGTTTACTAGAAAAACAAAAGTCACAATTACCTGTGAAGTTGTGGATAGCACCTCCAACAAAAATGGATAGGGCTGAGATAATTCATGAAGGTTTATTTAGTATTTTTGGAAAGGTTGGAACTCGTTGTGAAATACCAGGTTGTTCACTTTGTATGGGTAATCAAGCACGTGTAGCTGATAATGCAACTGTTGTGTCAACATCTACAAGAAACTTTCCTAATCGCTTAGGTCAAGGCGCAAATGTATTTTTGGCTAGTGCAGAATTAGCCACAATTACAGCGATTTTAGGCAAGTTACCAACTTTAGCCGAGTATTTAGATATGGTAAAAGTACTAGAACCTAAAAAAGACAGTATTTATCGCTATATGAAATTTAATGAAATGCCTGAATATCAGTAAATTTTAATTAGCAAACAAAAATGATGCATTGACTTGGTGCATCATTTTTTATTTAGGATCATTAGTGTGCGAAAAAATCTTGTATACATCAATAATTGATGTTTTTGAGTAGGTTTTGTATGAAAAAACATTGGCACATTAATTGAATTAACTAAATTAAACATGAAATAGAATTGATTTAGGAGATGAATAATTTATGAAGCAGATTAACGCTATAATTAAGCCTTTTAAGCTTGATGATGTACGTGAAGCAGTTTCTGCCTTAGGCATCGATGGTATGACTGTAACTGAAGTTAAGGGTTTTGGCCGTCAAAAAGGCCATACTGAGTTGTATCGTGGAGCAGAATACCAGGTGGATTTTTTGCCAAAGGTTAAGTTAGAGGTTGTTGTAACTGATGAGATGTGTGATCAAGTACTTGAAGCTATTATAAAGGCTGCTCGCACAGGAAAAATTGGTGATGGCAAAATCTTTATATATGATTGCGAACACGTTGTGCGAATTCGTACTGGTGAAAGTGACGACGACGCATTATAACGATAAATTTGTGGGCAATGTTAATGTTGCTACCACTGCCCACTTTAATTTTTTAATTATCTTTGTCATCAAACATTTCTAATATAGAATCGTATAAGTCCTTTATATCGATTTCGCGATGTGGTGTAACAAATATTGTGTCATCACCAGCAATGGTTCCTAATATTCCTTCAGCTCTTCGAATGGAATCTAACATTCTAGCTATCATTTGTGCGCTTCCTGGACTAGTGTGAATCACGATGATTTGATCATTGTGGTCAACATCTAATACAAGGGACTTTACTGTACTTGATACTGTTGGTACACCTAATTCTTGAGGAAGACAGTAAACCATATCCATTTTTGAGTTTCTTGTTCTAATTGCCCCAAATCTTGTAAGCATTCTTGAAACTTTAGACTGATTTACGTTTGAAAATCCTCTTTCAAGTAAGGCATCAGCAATTTCAGCTTGTGAACCGTATCTCTCTTCTTTAAGAAGTTCTTTGAAAACTTGCATTATTGGTTTTTGATGTTCTATTTCTTCCATATTATCCCTTATAGCATACAAATTATCGTAAGCTTCTAAACATTATATCAGAAATAATTTAAATTGCATAAATATGCAATTTAAATGCATAAAAAACAAATTGAAAAAAAAGATATTTTCATAAATAAATGAAAAATGAAAAATTACAAATAGCAAGGTGTAAATTTTGACGATAAATGCTCAATTATTGTTGTTTAGTATGGTGAAACTTATTAATTTGCGGTAATATGGTTTACACATTATATTCAATAAACAAATGTTTCAGAGGGCTTTTTGACAATGAAAATTGCTGTTTTGGGTGCTGCCGGCGGTATCGGCCAACCTTTATCTCTTATATTAAAAAATAAATTACCTGCTGGTTCTGATCTCGCACTTTATGATGTTGCACCGTTCACCCCTGGCGTTGCAGTGGATTTAAGCCACATTCCTTCAGATGTTAATATTGAAGGCTTTACTGGTGATGATGGTCTTGCAAAGGCTCTTACTGGTGCTTCAGTTGTTGTTATTCCTGCTGGTATGGCTCGTAAGCCTGGTATGGATCGTAGTGATTTATTTAAGTTCAATGCTGGTATTGTTAAATCATTAGCTGAAAATATCGCAAAGTATGCTCCTAAGGCATGTGTTGCAATTATTACAAATCCTGTTAATACAATGGTTCCTATTGCTGCTGAAGTGTTTAAGAAAGCAGGTTGCTACAATCCAAAGCGTCTTTTTGGTGTAACAGCTCTTGATACTCTTCGTTCAGAAACATTTTGGGCTGATAAAACAGGCTATAGTCGTGGTTCACTTTATATCCCTGTAATCGGTGGTCATAGTGGTACTACAATTTTACCTATTTTCTCACAAGTAGTTGGTTATTCTTCAGTTTCAGATGCTGATATTGAAACTTTGACTCAGCGTGTGCAGAATGCTGGTACAGAAGTAGTAAATGCTAAGGCTGGTGCAGGTTCTGCTACTTTGTCTATGGCAGCAGCTGGTGCTCGTTTTGCTCTTGCAATTGTAGACGGCCTTTTAGGTAAGCCAGGTGTAGTTTGCTGTTCATATGTTGATGGTGGTACAGATTACGCTCCATTCTTCGCTCAGCCTGTATTATTAGGTCGTGAAGGTATTGAAAAATTCATGCCAATTGGTAAGTTAAGTGCTTTTGAACAGAAGAACTTAGAAGAGATGCTTCCTACCCTTAAGAAGGACATCCAATTAGGTATCGATTTTATGAAGGCATAAAGCCGAATAAAATTACGTTATCCTGTTTCAAGGATTCCTTGTAATATAGTTTGAACCCCGTAATTAATCACCTTGATTGATAATGGGGTTTTAATTTTATATATAATATATGAACAAATTTTTAAATTATTAGCTATGTTGTGAACTGCATTATTAAAATTAATAATTATCCATAATTAAATTGAGATTGATGTGGATAAAACTTAGTAATAAGCATTATTTATCATGCTAAAGTGGAATGAACTGTTGTTCCTCTAAAATTTAATATATTAGTGAAATCGCTAGTATAATGGTAATGTTGCGTTTGCTTACAATATAATCTTTTATTAAAGAAACAACATTATATGTAATTATGATGTAAAAATATAAAAGATCTTTCTTTGATCGATTTATCAAATCAAAAGTAAATTCTGACAACAATAAAGAATTTTTAGTCATCAATTTTTACTACATTTTAAGTAATATCATAGATTTTTGTGTGAATTATTTTGTAACCACCTCCAATTTTTATCGTTATTGCTCTTAAACATGGAGTTTTGATCTGATATTTTATAAATAAATTTAATATTTTAAAAATCTTGCCGATATGATAGTTATGATTTAGATAAAGGGTAGTGTCTATGAAAATTATAATTCAATTTTTATGTGCTCTTTCGCTGATGTTATTTAGCGTAGTGTCTGTTGGTGAAGATTTTGATGAACAACAAAATGCAGATGCTGAGGCTATGTTTGAGGAAGAAGCAAATAATGATGAACTAACAGATGCTATGGCAAGTAATTCTAATAGTGATACATTAAATTACAAAGATGTTGATAATATGTCTGATGAATTGAATAAGCAATATTCTAATTTGGAAGATGAAATACCATTAGTACATGTTTACACTGTTGATGAAATTAATGCATGGGTAGAATCTGGTACTCATTTAAAGAATGTTGCTGCCAATCAATGTCAATTTTCTCAAGATATACAACAAAGAGCAAAGAAGAATGTAGCAAGTTCCTATGATTTTTTGTATGCAGAAATGCTTATTAGCGGTGTTTGTTTTGGCAAAGATGTGCAATCAGGTATTTATTACATGAATAAAGCATCTCAAAAAGGATACCCTGCAGCAATGGCAAAACTTGCGTTTTATTATGAAATTGGAAGATATGTATTCCAGGATGAAGATCGTGCAGTCAGCTTAATGCATGAAGCTGCAATGACAGGTTTTGTTCAAGCTAGAATTGATTGGGTGGGAATGTTACTTAGAGGTTTGGGATCACCTAGTGATTATGAAGAAGCTTATGGTTGGTTACATAATAGTGTTCCATCAACACTAGTTCAGTTTAATACATCTGATAGATATTTAAAGAAATTATCCGCCAAAATGCCAACGTATGCTGTGAGAAGAGCAAAAACCCAAAATTATTATTAGCTACAGTTAGAAGTAGTAGTAAAGAAATATAAATTAGTTTAATCTTAATAAGGCGACGTAAGTCGCCTTTTTGTACTATAAAAAATTTGTACACTAATTTATAATAGCAAAAATCATTTTTGAAAGAAGTTTATAAAGAAGCTTTATTCTCTTGTAAAATAAGAGTTATATGGAAAAAGTAATATGTTTGAAAATTTGACACAGCGATTAACAAAGACACTACGCAATATAACAGGTCAGGGTCATCTTACAGAGGACAATATTAAGGCAACATTACGTGAAGTTAGAATGGCTTTGCTTGAGGCAGATGTTGCATTACCTGTTGTTATGGAATTTATAGCTGATGTTAAAGCAAAGGCTTTGGGTATAGAGGTTAATGCCGCATTAAACCCAGGTCAAGAATTCATAAAGATTGTGTATTCTGAATTACAATCAGTTATGGGTAGCGAAAACGCTGCTTTAGATTTTTCAGTTCAGCCACCTGCAATATTTTTAATGGCAGGCCTTCAAGGCGCTGGTAAAACTACTTCTGTTGCTAAGCTTGCTAAATTTTTAAAAGAGCGTCAAAAGAAAAAAGTAATGGTTGTAAGTACCGACGTCTATAGACCTGCAGCTATAGAGCAACTTGCAACTTTAGCTAAAGAAGTAGATGTTGAATTTTTCCCATCAACAGTTGATGAAAAGCCTGTAAATATTGCCAAAAAAGCAATAGAAGCTGCTAAATTATCTTTTATAGATGTATTGCTTATAGATACAGCAGGCCGATTGCATGTTGATGAAGATATGATGGAAGAAATCAAGAATCTTCACAAGGAAACCAAACCTGTAGAAACTTTGTTTGTTGTTGATGCAATGACTGGTCAAGATGCTGCTAATACAGCTAAAGCTTTTAATGAAGCATTACCTTTGACGGGTGTAATCTTAACTAAAACTGATGGCGATGCAAGAGGTGGTGCGGCTTTATCAGTAAGAAAGATAACAGGTTGTCCTATTAAGTTCATAGGTGCAGGTGAAAAAATTGATGCCTTAGAGCCGTTTCATCCAGATAGAATGGCAAGTAGAATTCTTGATATGGGTGATGTTTTATCACTTGTTGAAGAAATGGAACGTAAGGTTGATAAGGAAAAAGCTGAAAAACTCGCACAAAAATTTAAGAAAGGTAAAGGTTTTGACCTTGATGATTTCCGTGAGCAGATTGGCCAAATGCGCAACATGGGTGGTATGATGGGGATGCTAGATAAGCTTCCTGGTGTAAAATCAATACCGGATCAAGTAAAAGATCAAATGGATGATAAAGTAATTTATCGTCGTGAAGCTATTATTAATTCTATGACTGTTAAAGAGAGACGTAATCCTGAAATTATTAAAGGTTCTAGAAAAAGAAGAATTGCGTTAGGTGCGGGAGTCGATATTGGTGAAGTATCTAAGCTTCTACGTGAGTTTGATGCAATGCAAAAGATGATGAAAAAATTGCAATCAAAAGGTGGTATAAGAAAAATGATTGGAATGATGAAAGGAATGTTGCCACCAGGATCTTTTGGTATGTAGCAATAATATTTAAGTGTTGTATATGATTAAGACGTTAGTTTTTTAAATTAACGTCTTTTTTATGGTTGGAGATTGGTACGGATATTATTTTATGTAAATATTTGTACTTAAAATTCTTATATGACCATATTTATTAAATCAAAAAAATAAAAAGTGCAAAAAATGTGCAGAAAATACAAATATTACTTGCAAAATTCTGTGGAGAAGTTAAAATTTTGCAACCTATTTTGTATAGTGGCTAAGAAATGTGTTTTCTTAGTTTTTTTTGACAAACCTTATATATAGAGGACGATATGGTAATCATTCGTTTACAGCGTGGCGGCGCTAAAAAGCGTCCATTCTACCAGGTGGTAGTAGCTGATTCTCGCCGTGCATTATGCGGCCGTTTCATTGAAAATGTTGGATTTTACAATCCAATTGCAACTGGCAAAGAAGAAAAGATTAGATTAAATCTAGATAGTATTGCTAATTGGCAGAAAAATGGTGCTCAATTATCTGATCGCGTAGCTAAGCTCGTGAAGGATCTTAAGGCATCTCAGGCTGAACAGCCAGCTGCTTAATGTAGAAGGTTTAAGGATATGGCAGGAAAAGAATTACCTGAAGTTATGGGCCGCTTTGGTGCTGTTTACGGCATTAAGGGGTGGCTAAAGGTTTTTTCAGAAACTGAAGATCCCGAAAATCTATTTACTTATTCTCCTTGGTTTTATAGACACAAAGGAGAAGAATGGCGCGAAGTTAAAATTGAAAGCTATCGTCGTCATTCAGATGGGTTTATAGCGAAAATTGAGAATATCAGTGTTCGTGAAGAAGCCCAAGGTTACACTGGTGCTGAAATTGGAATTTTAGGTAGCTCTTTGCCACCTCTTCCAGAAGGTATTTATAGATGGCGAGATCTTGTAGGTCTTCGTGTTGTTAATGAGCAAGATTATTGCTTAGGAACAGTAAAATCTCTTATGGATATTGGTTCTAATGATGTATTGGTGGTTAAGCCTGAATTAAACGATGAGTATGATATTAAAGAAAGATTAATTCCTTATGTGAAAAACCATATTTTAGGTGTTGATTTGGAAAATAAGATCATACGTGTTAACTGGGAACCGGATTTTTAATTCATATTTTTTAGTGAGGTTCATATATGCGAATTGGTGTAATTAGCCTTTTCCCTGAAATGTTCCATGCTATTACAGAATATGGAGTAACTGGTCGAGCTGTTAAGCGTGGTTTAATTGAAATTACGTATGTAAATCCAAGGGATTTTGCTTACGATAAGCATCAAAAGGTCGACGAACGCCCATTTGGCGGTGGACCTGGAATGTTAATGATGGTGCAACCTCTGCGTGATGCAATACTCAAAGCAAAGGAAGCTTTACCTAAAGCTAAAGTGGTGTATTTATCACCGCAAGGCAGAAGGTTTAATCATGAAGGCTGTGTAGAACTTTCCAAGTGCGATGAAATAATTTTTGTAGCAGGAAGGTATGAAGGCATTGATGAAAGAATCATTAATACGCTTATTGATGAAGAATGGTCAATTGGAGATTATGTTTTAAGTGGCGGTGAGTTACCTGCCATGGTAATGATGGATGCGATATCACGACTTATCCCTGGGGTTCTAGGTGATGAGGATAGTGCGGTAGAGGATTCATTTGTGCATGGTTTGTTGGATTATCCACAGTATACTAAACCACTTGAAATAGATGGACTTAGAGTGCCTGAGGTGCTGTTGAGTGGTCATCATGAAAATATACGTAAATGGAGATTAAAAGAAGCTTTAGGCAGAACCTATGAAAGACGTCCCGATTTATTGAAGAGCCTAGCTCTGACTGACGAGCAAGAGTCACTTCTTGCCCTTTATCTGCGAGAACGTAAACAAAGGTCTACGTAGTAAAGAAAAACAGTAGAGAGTTATCAGTATATCCTAGGTAGGAATATTTAAATGAATATCATTGATCAAATTGAAAAAGAACAAATGCGTTCTGATGTTCCAGCATTCGGTGCTGGCGATACTGTACGTGTACAGGTACGTGTAGTTGAAGGTGACAAGGAACGTTTACAGGCATATGAAGGCGTTGTTATCGCTAAGCGTAACCGTGGTTTACATTCAGCTTTTACTGTAAGAAAGATTTCTAACGGTGAAGGTGTTGAACGTGTATTCCAAACTCATAGCCCTATCATTTCTTCTATCGAAGTTACCCGTCGTGGTAAGGTTCGTCGCGCTAAGCTTTACTACTTACGTGAATTAACTGGTAAGGCAGCACGTATTCGTGAAAAGTTAACTGCTAGAACTGCAGACTAATTACGATTTTAAATTAATACAAATAGGTTAAGCGAGGTCTCCAATAGGAGACCTTGTTGTTTATGTAGATAATATATTTAATTATGAGTGATCAATATTAAGAATAAAAAATACCACAAATCTGTGGTATTTATTAGTGTAAACTAATAATGGTATGACTTATTAGCTAGATTAGATTTAATCTAATGTAAATACTGAATTTTCACCACCAAATGGGTTGGTGCAATAGCGTTCAGCATCCCAATCATTATCGTATTTTTCAGATCCATCAGGCATAACGTATCTAAAACGGTATTGGTAAGCATTTTTTGCATTTGCTTTATCAATATCAATACTTAAAGAGAAAGTTCCTTCCTTCTTTTTTGTGGTAGCTTTTGTTAGCTTAACAGGATCCCAACCATTATTATCGCAGAGTAAATATATTTCACTTGCACCTTGCGCAGCTTCTTTGGAAACTTCGAAAGTAACCTTAACTTTTGTTTTTAAAACTTTTTTTGTTGTACTCATCAATTTTTCCTTCATTAAAATATGGGTTTTAAGAACAACTATGAGAAGTTATAATTATTATAATTTGTTGTTCGTTTTATAAACACATAATAGATTGTATCAAGATATTAAAAAATATACAAATTGCCAATGTTTTGAGCAAAAATTTATTCAATTTTGTGTTTTACTGTAAAAATTTAAGTAAATTCAGTTAGATTATTATTTTAATAATTTTGAAAATACTATTAGCAAGTTGGTTTAAAGTGGTTGTTTAGGATATTTTGCGTGAATTGTTTTCGTAGATAAAATCCATATTGCTTTTGCCCATTTAAGTACCCCTCAGGTCTAACTTGCATCCAGGTTCCTACATGAGCACTTAATTTATTCACTTCTCCTAAGCAAACTATTTCCATTATTTCTTCCCAATCAATTTTTAAGTTTTGATAATCAACGGGAGATATTTCCCATAGGAAACCTTCCCCAATATGTCTATCTTTTAATTGAATGCTCTTGTCACCTTCAATAGGAACCCATAAAACTTTTTTAATTTTATTTAAAAAATTTGACTGTTCAAATGTTTGTCCCGAACAATCTGTATGTAATGTACATACATGAGTGGTTTCTGCTGGTGAGCAATTTAATGTAATAGGTATCGTTTTTAGTTCAATACCAAGTGTTGGAAAGTCCTGCACAGGGTTAGAACCAGCTGTGGCCCCTAATGCTATTTCAATGAGTTGACCAGCAAAACCTTTTGCCCATTTGATGTCATATGGAACAGATATCTTCAATGCTTGTGCAAGTTCACTTATTGTCATTCCATACAAGTTATGGACTCTTTGCATCAATATTTCTTCTGTTTTGGGTTGCATAAAAATTCCCAATGAACTCATTCAAAAAATAATTGTCACATTATAACCATATTAACTTTTATTTAAAATATATACAAAAAGAGTTGGTCAAAATGAAATAGATCTCAAACATGCATTAATTAAGATTAAAAATAGGGGTTATTGAGAAATAGATTTCTTAATGTGTTAAAATCAAGTAGTTGATGAGTATATTTGTGAATTGCACCATAAGGAAAAAATTGTGATTGACGGTGAAGGATATAGACCTAATGTTGGGATAGTGATCTGCAATCGCCTAGGGCAAGTTTTATGGGCAAGACGCATAGGACAAAACTCATGGCAATTTCCTCAAGGTGGTATTAATCATGGAGAAAATCCGGAACAAGCAATGTTTCGCGAACTTGAGGAAGAGTTAGGGCTTTATCGTTCAGATGTCGCAATACTAGCAGTGTCTAAAGGGTGGCTAAAGTATCGTTTGCCACATAGATTGATTAGATGGGACGAACTGCCTGTGTGTGTAGGGCAAAGACAGAAATGGTTTTTGCTTCGCATAAATGAAGAACACGAAAAAAAAATAGAATTCAACCATTCTGCAATACCAGAGTTTGATGATTGGCGATGGGTAAGTTATTGGTATCCTGTACGTCAAGTTGTTTCTTTCAAACGAGATGTTTATCGAAAGGTTATGAGAGAATTCGTGTCAATTGCATTGCCTACCAATATAGGCTTTGATAATAAAAAACATCGACCTATAAGACGAGATGATCGTCCTAACAGGTTTCGGAGGTAAAATTGCTTACAACATTACGTCAAATTATAGAACAAGTTTTAAAAGAAGCTGACATTACGGAGGCTCTAAAGTTATTAGTAATTAAAACTAGAGAAGCCTTAGGTGTAGATTGTTGTTCTGTGTACTTAACTGAACAGAGTCGAAACCGTTATCGTTTGGTAGCTACTGATGGTCTAGCTTTGGAATCTGCAGGAAAAGTTACTCTAAGATTTGGAGAAGGATTGGTAGGTTTAGTTGGGAAGAGGCATGAACTGATTAATCTTGCTGATGCTCAAAATCATCCAAATTTTAAATATATTCCTGAGATTGGTGAAGAAGAATTTAAATCATTTTTAGGTGTGCCTATTGTTCATGAAGGTATTGTTCTAGGTGTAATAATTATTCAGCAAAAAGAATCACGTCAATTTGATGAAGTTGAGGAGTCTTTTTTAGTTACTCTGAGTGCTCAGTTAGCTTCAATATTGTACTTGTCAGAATTGAAAGAGAAGAATAATGAATTGCAAGTTCCTTTGCGCTGTGCGTTCGGTTCTGGTGGAATGGCTATTGCTCGTGGTTGGGTTTGGCAACCGCACATGGAGCTTGAACAAGTTCTTTTAAAGACCACTGACGATCCTGAAATGCAGGTAGAATTATTTCATCAAGCATTATTTCAATTGCAATTAGACTTAGATTCTTTATCTTTACGAGTGCACGATAATGTTAAAAATTCTGATTTCTCAAATGTATTTGATACGTATCAGCAAATACTAGATGGTGGTGAATTTAGTTCGTCAGTTGATGATAAAATTTACAATGAGTCTTGGACTGCTTCATCAGCAGTAAAAATTATTGCTGAAGATTTAATAAAGCAAAAACTTGATGATAATCTTAAAGAAGAAGCTTTAGATATTAGAGATTTAGCTCAAAGGTTACTTTCACGTTTAGCTCATAGTTATTTAGAGGAATTTGATTTTACCGAGCCAGTTATTTTGTTAGCTGAAGAACTTACAGCTTCTTTAGTTGCTGAAGTGCCTCGTGAACGTATTGCAGGTTTAGTATCATTACGTGGAAGTGCTAACTCTTTAGCAGCAATTTTAGCTAAAAATTTAAATATCCCTACGTTAATGGGTGTCGATGTTCAACTCCAGCATTTAGACAGACATTTGTTTATTGTTGATGGTATTCGTAAAGAATTACTGATTGATCCACCAGCTGGTGTGTTAGCTGAATACAATGGAATGATAAATGCGAATGCAGAACATAGTCGTCAATTTACAGCAGAAAAGGATCTTGAGACAAAAACTGAAGATAATGTTCGCATTTCTGTAGAGTTAAATGCAGGGCTAAATTTTGATAAAAAGGCTATGGACGTTCAGTCAATGATAGATGGAGTTGGCTTATATAGAACTGAAATAGAATTTATGATGCACACAACTTTTCCAACAGAATTAGAAGAGTGTGTTCATTATGAAGACTTTTTAAAGAGTTTTTCATCTAAACATGTGCGTATGAGAACTCTAGATGTAGGTGGCGATAAACCGTTGCCTTATTTACCTGTAAATGAAATAAATCCATTTTTAGGTTGGCGAGGAATTCGCATTAGTTTAGATAGACCTAATCTGTTATTAACTCAGTTTAGAGCTATGCTTAAAGCAAATAGAAAATATGAAAACCTAGAGATTATGTTGCCAATGGTTTCTAGCTTAGATGAAGTTATTACAGCTAAGGCTTTGTTGGATCAAGCTCATAGGGAAGTTTGTGAAGAATTTAGTACAGTTGTAGCTTACCCAAAGCTAGGTGCTATGATTGAAGTTCCTGCAGCAATGTTTTTACTTGAAGATTTTGCTCCATACCTAGATTTCTTTTCTATCGGAAGTAATGATTTAACACAATATGTACTTGCTGTAGATAGAAATAATCCAAAAGTTGCTAAACTTTATGATTGTTTTCAACCAGCAATGATTAGGGTTTTAGCTAGATTATTGCGCATATGCACAAAGGAAATTAACAGACCTTTAGCAATGTGTGGAGAAATGGCTGGTGATCCTTTAGGTGCAATGTTACTTGTATCAATTGGTTATAGGGAATTAAGTATGAATTATACTTCTATACCAAGAATCAAGTATATATTAAGGCGAGTAAATGTTTGTGAATTAGAACAAGTTTTTGCACAGGCTATAAAGCTTTCAAGTGTTTCAGCAATAAGACAGCTTTATTTAGATTATGCAAAGAGCAAAGGATTGTTTGAGTTTATAGATCACAAATAATATTTTGCTTGACGTGATTATTAGTAATAATTTTAATCATGTCTCTATGAGAGTAAAGACATGATTATTTAATTCACGCTAAAGCAATAAATAGTGAATTTTAGATGGATGTTTTAAACAATTATAAATTGTTAGGCAAAATATAAATTTTTTAAATTTCAATGAATTTGTGTTGAGTAATTTATAATTAATAATATTGGGAATATGAAGAAGTATGCAACAATATCTAGATTTAATTAAGCATATTAAAAATGATGGCGCAACAAAAACTGATAGAACAGGAACAGGAACGAAATCTGTTTTTGGTTATCAAATGCGTTTTAACATGCAGGATGGTTTTCCGCTATTAACTACAAAAAAATTGCATATTCGTTCAATAGTCCATGAACTTTTATGGTTCTTAAATGGCGATACTAATATTAAGTATTTGCATGATAACAAAGTTTCAATTTGGGATGAGTGGGCTGATGCTAATGGTGATTTGGGACCTGTTTACGGATATCAATGGCGTTCTTGGCCAACTCCTGATGGTAGGCATATAGATCAAATCTCAAAAGTAATTGAGCAAATTAAAAATACCCCTGATAGTCGAAGAATGATTGTTTCTGCTTGGAATGTTGGAGATATAGATAATATGAAATTACCTCCTTGCCACGCACTATTTCAATTTTATGTTGCTGACGGAAAGTTGAGTTGTCAGTTATATCAAAGAAGCTGTGATACTTTTTTAGGTTTACCTTTTAATATTGCTAGTTATTCTTTGCTTTTGCATATGGTTGCTCAGCAATGTAACCTTATTCCAGGTGATTTTGTTTGGACTGGAGGTGATGTACATTTATATTTAAATCACCTCGAACAAGCTGAAGAACAATTACAGCGTACACCAAGGGCTTTGCCTAAGCTTAAAATTGCCCGCAAACCAGAATCAATTTTTGATTACAAGTACGAGGATTTTATTATAGAAGGATACGATCCATATCCTACAATAAAGGCTCCAATAGCCGTATAAGGATTATGTTATGATTAGTGAACAGGAGTGGGATTATATTCGTTGGAATTCTAGAAGAGGTATGCGAGAAATTGATTTGATGCTAGATCCTTTTGTTGAAGATCATTTACCAAATATGGAAGAACAAATAGTACGTGAGTATGTAGAGTTTTTAAAATGCAGTGATCTTGAACTTGTAAGATTTCTTTTGCGTCGTCAAGTACCTGAAAATCCAATAGTGTTAAAAATTGTTAATCTTATTATTTCCTGTCATGAACAGGATTTGAAGTTAGGAAAGCTTTAAGAAAAATTTATGGAATTTAATGAATTAGATTTAGATGATCGTCTGCTTAAGGCGGTGGAAGAGTTAGGCTTTACAAAACCTACAAATGTACAGTTTCAAGTTATTCCTGAAGCTCTTTCTGGCTTAGATGTCTTAGCTGATGCACCAACAGGTACAGGAAAGACTGCAGCTTTTGTATTGCCTTGTTTACAGCATATGTTGGATTTCCCTAAAAAGAAGTTAGGCTTATGTAGAATATTAGTATTAACTCCTACGAGAGAGCTTGCTTTGCAGGTTACAGAGCATGCTAAAAAATTAGCTATGTACTTACCTCACATTTCTGTGGGTACTCTTATAGGTGGCGTTGAACATGAAGAACAGCTATCTGTTCTTACTGAAAAAACTGACATTGTAGTTGCTACTCCGGGCAGATTAATTGAATATTTACGAAAGAAAATGTTTGATATAAGAGCTGTGGAAATATTAGTTCTAGATGAAGCAGATCGTATGCTTGACATGGGTTTTATCGATGATGTAACTGAAATTTCGCAAATGGCTTCGCGCAGAGAACAAACATTCTTGTTTTCAGCAACTTTAGAAGGCCCTTTGCTTTCAAAGTTTGCAAATGAAGTTTTGAAGAATCCTGTAGAAATTCATATTGATTCTCCAAGATCTGAAAAGAAAAAAATTAATCAATATAAGTACTATGCAGACACAATTGACCATAAAGTTAAGCTATTAAAAGCATTATTAAATGATGAAAAAATTGAAAAATCTATAATCTTTGTAAAAACCCGTGAAAGATTAATGGATTTAGTAAAAAGTTTAGATCAAGATGATTTTAAATACGTTTATATTCGTGGTGAAATGGATCAAGCTAAACGTATTGAAGCAATGCGTCGTTTCTCAGAAAATGAAGTTAAAATTATGCTCGCAACGGATGTGGCTGCTAGAGGTATTGATGTTACAGATATTACGCATGTAATTAATTTTGATTTACCTCGTAGTGCTGATATCTATGTTCACCGAATTGGTAGAACTGCACGTGCAGGGCGTAAGGGATCTGCAATTAACCTTATTGAAGCTCATGATGTTCCTATGATGGAGAGAATTGAACATTATACAGGTGAATTGGTTGATATGCGTGTTATTGATGATTTGAAGCCTCAACATAAGATAGCTGATTTTACAAAAAAGAAAAAGAAGTTAAATGATGATGCTAAAGATCAAGATGAGAAGCATGACAAGAAGAGAAAAAGAGATATTCTCAATAAAGGTAAACCTGATTTATTAGCTAAAAAAGCAAAGAAATTAGCTAAACAGGGTTTGTCACAAGAAGAAATAGCTGTCATCATCGCTAAAGAAGAAGAAAAGGGCATTGAGTTTAGAAGAGAAAAGAAAGCTAAATTAAAGTCTAGAAAAAATCAACTTGTTGAAAAGAAGGACAATAGAGTTGCTAATGGTGAGATTCCTTTTTATGAAAAATTTGCTTTATTAAAAAAGCAAAAAACGAAAAGTAATCATGAAGAGAAAAAATCAATTCCGACTGTAATAATTACTGATGAAGAGGATTATTACGATGATGACGATATTGAAATGCAACAAGGTTATTCTTCAAGATCACATGAAAGACAATCTAGTGATAGAAATTACAACAATACTTATGAAAGACACAATGATTCTTCAAAACGTTTTGATAGAGACAGTGATAGGTCAAGAAACAGATCTGAGGTAAAGTTCAATACTAGATCTAGTAGAAATTCTAATAGAAATGATGATAGAGCTCCTTATGATAACCAACGAGGTGAAGATAGAGGTCATCGCTATGGAGATAAACCAGCTAGTGGGTCATACAATAGTAGATCTACATATAGTAGAGGGTCTGAATCAAATAATAAATCATTTGGCCATAAATCAAAAAGATATGGTGAAAGATTTAATGATAGAAATGGTAATGAGCATAATTAAATTATCTTTACCAAGATTATAATTTAATAAAATAAAAGGCTTAAATTTAATTCTAAATTTAAGCCTTAATTTAATATTCTACTAGTTAATCATCTGTTTCAGAATTTGTGCATGGAAGTGGAGAGAGCATTTGGTAAGATATAATAACGATATTAACCAAATACCAAACTAGGAATAGATCAAGTACAATTAATGCAAATAAATAATTACTAGCTACTTGGAAAAGGTATCCCATGGAACCTCCAAATTGTTGTAAGACAATAATTCCAGAAAAAATAATAAAATACATTAAGAATAATGCTAAAAACCAATTAATACATTCTATAAACATCATAATTGGATTTTTAATTAATGCTTCGATTGAATCAACAATTGCAGATAATAATCTACACCCCTTACGCATTGAAAGAATATTTGCATTAATAATCACATTTCCCCAAAGAAGAGATATGAAGATAGCTGCAAATAATAGATAAACAGCGAGGGGATCTATGTGTGGATTACTTTGAGTAGGTAAATTGTGGTAAAGATTTGTTCCAGCACCAATAATGAGTCCCATTGGTACTAGTATTAAGCATGCAAACGCTGAAACTTTTGCTCCTAGATTTACATTCATGTATTTTAATAAGCTTGAAATAGAAATATCTTTACCTTCAATATTCATGACAACAATTGCCACTATTGCAGTTATAAAACCTGGTACTGTAAAAAACATGAGTAAGGGAATCACTGATGATACAATAATTCCAGCACATAAAAGCATAAGAAGTAGAAAAATTCGAGCCTGTGAGAACATTAGTCCAATAGCTTGGAAGGAACTCATAAATATATTATAGGCTCCTAATGAGTGAGGTTCTTCAATTCTTTGAATAAAATCTTTCATATATTAATCTCTAGTTAAGTTTATCGAGAGATTATACACTGTTATCATAAATATGAATATTTTGTATTTACTAAATGCAATTCGTAGAACTAAGATTAAAAAAATAAGCCATAGATTGAATTTTAGTAATATGAGTGGTGTTACACTTACATTAAGTGATTTGTAGAGGTTTATATGGTTCGGTTATAATAAATTACGAGCTATTTATTTTTTGAAATTTGATATACATATAAACTTAATAAATAAGGATTTAATTAATGAATATTATCGTTTTTACAGGCAGTAATCACAGTAAAGGAACTAGTTCACTACTAGCAGATAAATTTATAGAAGGTGCTCAATGCTCTGGACATAACGTAATACGAGTAGATGCTGGTAGAGAGAAGATAAATCCGTGTATAGGTTGTTATCATTGTCGTAGTGCAAAGCATCTTAATGATTGTGTGTATAAAGATGTTATGACTAAACACCACCATGATCTTATTTTAGCTGATGTCGTTGTTTTTGTTACCCCGTTATATTTTTATGGCATGAGTGCTCAGTTAAAAGCTGTTATTGATAGATTTTATGCTGTTGATAATCAATTGAAAAATGCTCCTAAGAAGTCTGTTCTGATGTTTACAGCTGAGGATGATTCTCCAAATACAGGTGACGCTTTAGTAAATCATTATCATGAAATTTGTAATTATTTAGGTTGGAAAGATGCAGGCATCATAAAAGCTATAAAATGTGCAGTGCGTGATGATATAGAAAAAACAGAATATCCTCATGATGCCTACACTTTAGGTTTACATATTTAATAAAATCCCCACAAAATGTTCCCCTCTCATTGAGTGGGGAATATATGTATGTTAAGTTAGCTACTAATATCTAGGCTTATTTAGAGCGCTTTGATATACCATTTCATAGTCTGTAGCTGAATCTTGCCAATTGTAGCGTACGCGCATTGCATTGGTTCTTATGCGCATAAATTCATCTTGTTCTTGTAGATAAAAAATAAGCACGCGTCTTAGACAGCTGAGTAATGCAGAAGGATCTGGTTCTTGAAATATGAAACCAGTTGCATTTTCTTGGTCTTCGTCATAGCACACAACCGTATCTTTTAGTCCGCCAACTGCACGCACAATTGGCAAGGTACCGTATGCAAGGCTGTACATTTGATTTAAACCACATGGTTCAAAGATAGATGGCATTAAGAAAAAGTCGGATCCCGCTTCAACTAAGTGTGCTAAGTTATTGTCATATACACTTTTAAATACAAATCTATCTGAAAACTTTTCAGTATAATTTTTTAGACTTTTTTCAAGTACTGGATCACCAGTTCCTACAAGTATTAATTGAATCTTATGACGTAGAAAATCATTTAGTATAGGTATTAACAGGTTTATACCTTTTTGATCTGTTAGTCGACATACCATTCCAAAAACTGGGACATCGCAAACAGGTAAGTTAGTTGATTCTTGTAATAAATACTTGCACAGGTTCTTATTATGAACACTTGTAGCTGAAAAGTGGAATGGTATTGTTTTATCCACAGATGGATCCCAATCTGTATAATCACACCCATTAACTATTCCGCATAGATCATTGGCTCTTGCAATAAAGTTTTGAGCCATTCCATGACCGCCAAGAAATGTTGTTAATTCATAAGCATAACTTGGACTAACAGCATTAATCTTATCTGAATAATAAACTCCACATTTTAAATAATTTAAGTTGGCGTAACCATGTGTAACACTGTCATTATTGACTCTTGCTATTTCTGGTAGCATCCATAGTTGACTACGATCAAATATACCTTGAAAAGCGCCGTTATGTATTGTTAATACACTTCTTGTCGTTTTAAAAAAAGGATCATTGGTATATTTTAAGGCTAAGATCATTGGCGTTAGCGCAGTGTGCCAATCATTACAATGAACAATTTCAGGTTGAAAGTTTAAATGTTTAACTGTTTCAACACATGCTTCAGAGAAGAATGCAAATCGCTCACCGTTGTCTTGATATGCTTCATTATTTTCTGCATAAAGATTATTACGGTTGAAGTAATATTCTGAATCGATTAGCCAAACTATAATAGAACCAAGGTGACTTTCACGTACTTTAAAATTAATTGGAGTGTTATTTTGTGAATTTGTCATTGTTAGTTCAGCAATAACAGGCAAGTTAAACCAATTATTTATTTTAGAGTAGCAAGGTAACATAATACGAATATCATGCCCTCGTTTTTGCAATTCAAGCGGTAAAGCCTTTGCAACATCCGCCAATCCTCCAGTCTTTACAAAATCACAAAGCTCGGAGGTTAAAAAAAGAATTCGCATATTAAAAACCTATTTTTGCACCTTTAGGTACTACAACTATTCCACCTTCAGAAACGGTAAAGAAGTTTCTGTCATGTTCATAGTTTTCACCAATTACTACACCAGGTGCAATTTCCACATGCTTGTCAATTATAGCTCTACGTATGCGGCAATTTTTCCCAATTTTAACATCACCTAAAAGAACAGATTCACTAATTTCTGTCCCTGATGATACGTTACAATTAAATCCAAGTACACTTTTTTCAATCATAGCTCCAACTATTATACTACCAGCAGAGACCATAGATTGTACGACACTAACTCTATTATCCTGTGAATTTTGAAAAAAAGCAGGTGGAAGAGGAGGGTAATGTGTATGCAGCGACCATGATGGATTATAAAGACTAAATTTAGGCTTTTCATCAACTAGATCCATATTAGTTTGCCAATACGCATCTAAATTACCTACATCTCTCCAATATCCAGATAAACTTTCATTTTCAATTTTGTTTTGTAAAAAATCATAAACATAAACAGCATCTTTAGGGAATAGATTAGGAATTATATCCCTTGCAAAATCATGTGATGAATTGATGCTTTCAGAATCTGCTGTTAATTCTTCATACAATGTTTTTGCTTCAAAAATGTAATTACCCATAGATACAAGTGCATGTTCTGGGTCACCAGGAATAGATTTAGGATGAGCAGGTTTTTCTTGAAACCCAATCATTTTGCTATTTTCATCAACTTCTATAACACCAAAAGCTCTAGCTTCCTTGATTGGAACTCTAATAGCAGAAACTGTTAATGAGGCTTTCTTTTGGTGATGAAAATCTAGCATTTGGCGTATGTCCATCTTATAGACATGATCGCTACCAAAGATACATACTTGATCAGGAGAACTACCTTCAATAAATCCTAGATTTTGGTAAATTGCATCTGCAGTACCATCATACCATCTTTTCCCCATACGCATTTGTGCAGGAATTGGATCTATGAAACAACCTGGAATACCATTTACTGTCCAACCTTTTTTCATATGCATATAAAGTGACTGACTTTTAAATTGCGTTAAAACAAAAATTCTAATAATTTCAGAATTAACAAAGTTGTTGAGAACAAAGTCAATTAATCTATAGCTTCCACCAAAAGGGACGGCGGGCTTGCTTCTAGTGACAGTCAAGGGCTGCAGTCTTGTTCCTTCTCCTCCGGCTAGAATCATAGCTAATACACCAGCCATCTAACACTCCTACAATGCATGAATCTATCAAAATTATATATCAATTTTAGTAAAGTTTGAGTCGGACTGCTTTAAATATTATTCAAAATATGATAAACCTTGAATTTATTATTAGATGAAAGTATGTTTACATTGTGAAACTCATGTAATAAGTAGTCATTATATGGAAGAAATGCGTTTGCTATCACGAAAAATTCACCATTTTTACGTAAATGCTTAGGAGTGTTTTCAAATAACTCAAGGGTTGGTCCTAGAATTTGTTTAATTCCAGAATGAAATGGCGGGTTTGTAACAATATAATCATACACAGAACTGTTATTAAGCATGTCACTAGCAAAAATTTCAATATCAACATTATTGAGTTTTGCACTTTCTTTCGCTGAAGCTAAAGCAAAAGCGCTAATATCACAACAATTGGCTTGAATATTAGGATACATTAGCTTTAGAAAAATACCAATAACTCCTGTGCCACAGCCTACATCTAAGAAAGAATATTTGTTTGAATTTCTTAGTGATTGTGGTTTTGAATTGGCAAATTGTTCTAATAGAAGTTTAGTTCCATCGTCTAATTCTTCGGCACTGAAAACTCCTGGCATAGCAGCGATTTTCACAGAAATTCCATTTATAGAAAAATCGTAATGGGTGAAGGTCTTTGGTTCTTCAACATTTGCTAATTGATCTTTTTGAGTGTTTCTTAGTTGAAGTAGTAAGCATTTACGAGCATTATCTTCCCTTGAAACGTGCCCTAAGGTTTTAAGAACCGTTTCCATGCCTCTTATTCCACCATCATTAGGTCCTGCAGTGTAAATCAGTGCATCAGTATTTGTATGCTTAATAAGTTGGCGCAAATACCACTTGTTTTCATTTTTATTTTTTGAAATAACAAGTAACCCCATAGTGTAGTCTGATGAAACTTTTTCTAAAACTTCAGAAAATAAAAGAGTTATCTTTTGATCTTGCGATGATAGTAATGAGCCAAGGTTAATTACCTTTGGATCAAAATCAATACTAAGCTTGCGTGCTAAGCTACAAAATTGGTTGTAATCAGTAAGCCATATCGTCATATGGGAAGTTTTTTCTGCTAAATCAATAATATACTCATCAGCAAAAAATCCACATGCAATAACCTTTTGATTTTCAAAAATTGAGGCATTACGTTCAAGTAATTGGCTTACTAATTCCATTATTTCTCCAAAAGATTAGCTAGTATGCAGTATTGCTCAAGAGTGATATTTTCTGCTCTTAAATTTGGTGCAACATTAGCTTTTGCAAGGTCATCGTTAGTTAGTATGGATTCAACACTATTATGTATTGTTTTTCTGCGTTGGTTAAAAGCTACAGCTAAAACTCTTTCGAGATTTTTAACGTTATTAACTTTGAAAGGAGGTTTATCGTGAGGAACTAGACGCACAACAGCACTAGTAACTTTAGGAGCAGGTCTGAATGCTCCAGGTTTAACTTCTAAAATAGGAATAACTTTACAATAGTATTGAGTAATAACACTTAGTCTACCGTAATCTTTTGAATTAGGAGCTGCAGCAAGTCTTTCAACGACTTCCTTTTGTAGCATGAAATGCATGTCTTTTATTACATTACTCATACTAAATAAGTGAATCATTAATGGTGTTGAAATGTTATAAGGTAGATTGCCAAAAACTCTTACCTTATTTTCTGGTGAACCGACCAAATTAAAATCAAAATTTAGTGCATCAGCCTCGTAAATTTCTAGTTTAGGAGCTAAAAAAGGATCATGACGTAATCTATCTGCTAAATCTCTATCAAGTTCTATTACTTTTAGTTTGTTTACTTTTTCACTTACAGGATTGGTAAGTGCCGCTAATCCAGGACCAATTTCTAATATATTTTCATTTAATTGTGGATTTATAGCTCTTACAATATTAGAAATTACATTTTGATCTTGTAAAAAGTTTTGTCCAAATCTCTTGCGGGCTGTATGTCCCATTGTTACTTTATCGTTCAAGTTTTGATCTCCATGAGGTAATCATTTGTTCGGCAGTATTTATAGCGTAGTGTAAGGAGCCTTTGTCAGCTATTCCTTTACCTGCTAGATCAAGAGCTGTGCCGTGATCAACACTTGTTCTTATAAATGGTAAACCAAGCGTAATATTTACTGCATTACCAAACCCTTTGTACTTAAGTACAGGCAAACCCTGGTCATGGTACATCGCAAGTATTGCATCTGCTTTTTCCATAATTTTTGGTTGAAAAATTGTATCTGCAGGATATGGCCCGTACAAGCTCATCCCCTGTGCTTTAAGAGTTTCCATAACTGGAATTATTACATCTAATTCTTCGGTACCTAAATGTCCACCTTCACCTGCATGTGGATTTAATCCACATATATATATTTGTGGATTATCTAGGCCAAATTTTAAATTAAGATCTGTATTTAGAATTGTAATAATGCGCGTTAGGTGTTCTTGGGTAATGGCATTTGATATATCTTTTAATGGTAAATGTGTTGTTGCTAAAGCTACACGCAATCCATCTGTCGCTAGCATCATTACAACTTCATCTGTATTACTTAAGTGTTGAAAAAATTCAGTATGGCCACTAAAAGGAACGCCAGCTTCATTAATTATTCCTTTATGTACAGGTCCTGTTACAAGTGCGCTGAATTCACCACTCAAACAACCTAAAGCAGCTTTTTTAAGTGTTTCTAGGACGTATGAACTATTAGCTTTATTTAATACTCCTGGTTCAACTTTAGCTTTAAGATCACTTGATAAATAAACAAGTGTTCCTCTTTTATGTGCACAAGGAGGCATAGATGGATTGTATTCAATTAATTGGATATCCTCTTTGCCTAAAATCCTCATATACATTTTTAATAGCTCAGGACTAGCTGAAATAACAAGTTCATCTGCAAAATCTGTATCCGCTAATGAAAGCATTAATTCCGGCCCAATACCAGCAGGTTCTCCTGGTGTTAAAACAATACGTTGTGTCATTTTTTATTCCAAAATTTTAACATAGGAGCTGTCTCGAAGCTCTCGTTCCCAACGGTCACTTTCTTCACGAACACTTCTATTTGTAAGTATTTCACGAGCTTTAATTTTATAAGCTTCAAGTGAATTCGTATCAATTTTTCTGCCTTCAAGCAAAACGAGATGCCAACCAAAACTACTTTTAAAAGGTTCACTCATTTGTCCTGGTTCTAGTGTTTTAAGAGCATCTCTAAAGCGAGGATCAAACACATTAGGGTTCATCCAATCCATTAATCCACCATTGAATGATGAACCAGGATCTTGTGAATAAGTGCGAGCTAATTCATCAAACTTTGCGTCGCCATTTATAATATTGTGTTTAAATTGTAATAGCTTTTCTTGAGCTTTGTCATCATCAAAAATAATGTTAGTTGTAAGTAATATGTGTCTAACTTTAACTTGTTCAATAGGTTTCGGTTTCTCATGTCCTATGCTATATATTTTTGCGATGAATATTCCGCCTTCAAGCTTTAATGGTCCGACAACATCACCTGCATTGTGTTGAGAAATTGCTTGTGCAACATCCATAGGTAATTCATTTAAATTAAGAGTACCAATATCGCCACCTTCTATGGCATTAGGACCTTCAGAGTATTTTTGAGCTAAAGATGAGAAGCTTTCACCATTACTGAGTAAATTCATTACAAGTTTAGCACGGCGATTAGCAGAATCTACTTGAGCAGGAGTTGCATTAGTGTCTAGCTTGAAAAAAATATTTGCTAGGTGATAGCTTAATACGTTTTGGGCATTGTTTTTAAGGCTTATAGCAAGTTGCTCAGCCTCTTGATCAGAAATATTTATTCTGCCTCTTACCTGAGAGCGTTTAATTTCAGATGTAATAATATTGTTTTTAATCGTATTTCTAAATTCTGCTTCGCTATAACCATTTTTTTCCGCTTCGGCGATGAGCTGAGGAACTGTTTTATTACTCGTTTGTGCCATTGTCTCAATTGCACGATCTATATCTGTATCACTCATATCAAAACCATTTTTTTTCGCAAGTTGCAAAATTAAACTTTGGTTTATTAATTGATCCAAAACATTTTTACGTAGTGTTGCAATGTCAGGAGAAGGTATACCTTTAGATTCAAGAGTCTTTAAATACATTTTAGTAGCTGTATCTAATTCGCTTTGTAGGATAATTTCTTCATTTGCAATAGCTACAGCTTTGTCTATTAGCTGTTCGCTTGCTAATGAAATTCTTGAAGAGCTAAGTAATATTGTTACTGTAGCTATAAGCATTAAATATTTTTTTAACATAAGCTATTTATTTAAATTCACTGTATCATTATAAGGAAGAAGTTTTGTAGCAGGCGTAAATTCTGAATTTATACCAACGCTAGTAAGCCCTTTGAGTTCAAAGAAAATACCATATTTGGTTTCTTCTTTTGCTGTCATAGTATAATTGTCAGGTTTATTGTATCTTTCAATTTGGAATCCTACATTGTAGCAGCATGATTCGTATTTAAGAGCAACTTTCTGATCTATATTTCGTTTTTGTTCTAGGTCGTAATACATTCCAGCGATCATTTTTACATCGTCCGTAATTGGAACGGTAAACATACCACCTAGTTGTTTTAAATCCACTATTGTTTTAGTTAAGGTTCTATTGCCATCTCGAGTATAGCGATAACTTAGTTGTCCTTTTGTATCACCATAGTTGGCGTTAAAAAGAGCATTCCAAGTAGTAGTTTCTGCATACTCAGTATTATAAACCATATCAGCGTGTGCAGATAACCATTCAAATATATTAGCATTAATCGCAGCCGACACTGGCGTTCTAGGATAGTAATTTTTTGTGTCATTAGGGTATAGTTTTACTCTTTGCGGTACAAAGTCATATGCTTGTCCAATATTTATTCTAAGCCTTTCACGATAATTTGAATCATATACTCTATGTGTGAGGCTATAACTAATTCTATTAGTATCACTAATGCGATCTATTCCTGCATACTTTTTATAGCTGAATAAGGAGTAAAAATCATATACTCTATCAGTGGTATCATATAAACCAATATTATCTTGATTTTTATATGGAACATACATGTATTGTACTTCTGGCTCTATAGTCAATGTGTACATGTTTTTTAGATGATTTTCAAATGTCATTTTCCCATGTACAGAACCTACGTATAGAAATCTATCAGTAGATGAATCCATGTTTTTAGCGTTAAATCCTCTGTTTGTATAAGTACTAGATAGACTATTAGGGACGTTTTGGTTGTAATAGGTGTACAAAAGCTCGCCTTTAGCAAGTAAATCTATACCGTCTGTTGCCACAATTGGTACTTCAATTCCAGGCTGAAAATGGTAACGATCAGCCTGAAATGTTGTATCCTTAAATTCACTAGCTACTTCAAAATTTGAATATTCAAAATTTAGGTTATAAGCTAACAATTTGTTAAATGCATCATGGTAGTTAGCTGTAATTCTAGGCATTAATTTAAAAGGCACGGCATTTAAATATTGAGCTGGTATTAGCAATTGATAATTTGTTGCTTTTATTGAGGCATCAAAATTATCTTTGTCCACAAAAAGTGTAGCTTTTTGTGCTAATTGGTTATCAATAACTTCGGCAACAGAAGGGTCTAAATCGTTAATGTAATTAAAATCTCCTGTTCTAATATGTGTGTAATCTATGTCTAAGCCGTAGTCATTATTATACCATCTACTATTTTGGTTTATATTGATGAGATATCTCTCATCTAATTTTGGTGTATCATTTTCTGGTATTCTGCGGTCATGATGGAAGTATTCTCCATATACTTTACCTAATGTATTTTCAAAAGGCATGTATCTAAATTCATTGGTTAGTAAAACACCTCTTCTTTCAATAAATTTAGGTGCAAATGTCATGTCATAATTAGGTGCTATATTCCAGTAAATTGGAACACCTAATTCAAAACCATCACTGCTACTGTAGCCAATACTTGGATATAAAAAACCTGATTTACGTTCGTTTTTAATAGGAAAGTTAATGTATGGCATATAGAACAATGGAATATCATGAAGCCAAAATACAGTATTATATGATTCACCAAACACTTCATTTTGATCAATATTTATTTCACTAGAACTGATAATCCATGATTCTTGATTTTTAGGACATGTTGTGACTGTGGCATCTTTTAGTGATATTGTTTTTGCGGTCCCATTAAGATCTGCACTCTCAGCATAGCCTCTAACTAAAGATCCGTTAATATGGTAGCTTGCATTAGATAGATTGGTATCATTTGTTTCAAGGTTTGTGGTAAGGCTATCATCACTTTTAACAGTAATTTCTCCATCTTGGTAACTTACGTCTCCATTCGCAGCCATAACTTGGGTTTGTTGGTTAAATGTTGTATTGTTTGCTTTTAAAACCTTATTACCATGGACTATTTCAACGTTACCTGAATAGTTAATGTCATTTTGTAAATTTGCTTGAACCTTGTCAGCAGAAATGGAAACAGGTGTGTTTTTAATATCTTCAGTATTTTCATTTTTAACATAAGGGGGAATATCAGCATAGCAACGTTTATCATATTTAGTGGTTGGCGTTGGAAGTCCAGCAGGTGATGCTGCTAAAGTTTGTGAAGAAAAACAAAGGGCTAGTGATACTAGGATAGCTTTTAGTTTAAAGCGTGAAAACAATTTGAAGCCCTCGGAAAATAATTGTAAAAACATGAAAATACTAATTGAATATTACAACAAAGCAATTAATCATTTATTATAAAGAAAAGCATGAAATTTTGCGAGATCGTTTTTATCTATAGTATAAACAAAAAGTGTGCTTAGGTATGGTAATCACACAAATATGTCGTTTATTTGATAATAAATTTATAAAAAAGTTGCAATGATTAACTGATTAAATTTGGTTAGTATTATTTGGTAAAATAAAATCAATCGTAAATGAAACTTAAATACCAATTAAAAAATAATTGAATTTTATTCAACTGTGTTTTTTAATTATTCATAATGTTCATTTTCATTATTATCAGACTGTGAATTGTTGATATATTCTTCAATTTGTGCTTGTACATCTGGTCTGTCTAGGTCTTTAGGTGTTAGTGGTGTAGATATTGAATTTTGTCCGCTAGCCCATGAACCCAAATCAATGAGTTTGCATCTTTCTGAACAAAATGGGCGAAATTTATTTAAATTTGTCCATTCAACATTTTTGCCACAGGTAGGACATTTAACTATTTTTGTCATAAAATTCTCAATACACTCTTATAATGTTGCACATGATTATTGTAGCGTAAATAAACCCAAATGTTTACTGTTTAATTTTAGATAGTATGTTTGATGTTTTTGTTATAAAAGTATAAATAATATTCAATAGTTAGTTGCATTAAATTTCAAATTTAGCGAATAACTATAGAGGTAGGGTTTACAATTTCTAATCTACCTTTATGAAGGGTTATTTGGCCATATCCGCATATTATTTTGCCTTCATATTGATTAAAGTTTCTGCCGTCATTTATAAAAAAATAAAAATTTTGCCTAGGATAATTATGATCAAAATTTACGAATGTAATATTATTAATATTTGTAACTTGAGCAACATAGCCACAGACGGTAGTAGATTTGCCTATATCAGAGTTACCTATATCAGTTGTTTT
>CAZTNG010000003.1:55288-67780 GCA_964615195.1 uncultured Enterobacterales bacterium | reverse complement strand
CTAAAAAACAAATAATTAGAATCAAATAATACTGCAAAAATAGACATACTAAAAGGTATCCACCAAATTACAGATTAAAATGATTAAACTAAATTATCTAAAGAATATTAATATCTCATATCATCAGGTATAGGAAGATCTTTGCTAACTTCCTTTGGACGGGGAGATTTCCCCTTTTTGAATCGTTTCATTTGAAATACATATGCCAAAACTTGTGCAACAGCAGCAAATAATCCTTTAGGTATTTCACAATCATAATCAGTTGTATAATAAAGAGATCTCGCCAAAGGTGGGGCAGGTACAATCAATACATCACTTTCTCTTGCAATTTCTTTTATTTTCTCAGCAATATCGTCTATACCTTTAGCCACAACTATAGGAGCAGTAGTACCAAATTGATCATATTTTAAAGCTACAGCATAATGTGTTGGATTTGTTACTACAACGTCTGCTTCAGGTACCTTTTGCATCATACGTCTGTTTATCATTTGGTACATCATCTGTCGCATATGAGATTTAACTTGAGGATTTCCTTCTTGATTTTTAAATTCCTCTTTAACTTCTTGCTTTGTCATTCTAAGTTGTTCTTTATGGTGCCAAAGTTGGTATGGAGTATCCAAAGCTACAATAGGAATCATGGCACATACAATAAACAATATAGTCCAAAACATCATATGAATTGCTTCTCTCACGGCATAAGAAACATCCATAGTTGATAAAGAGAGAATATTCTCAATTCTACCGGTTATTAAAAAATAACAGAAAGAACCAATTAAAAGAATTTTCAAAATACCCTTTATAAGTTCAATCACACTATTTAAACTAAAAACTCGTTTGATACCACTCAACGGATTTAATTTATTAAACTTTGGCATCATTGCTTCTTGGCTAAAATTCATACCACCTACAGAAATATTGCCAATAAACGCACACACAATAACTATTGCAAAGATTGTAATCATTGGTGCTGAAACAGCCAAAAAATCCTCTTTCAACAATTTTTCCATAGCAGCTAGATCAAATAACTGACTTTTTGTTATAACGAAACTTTTATGAATAACAACCAAAATACTTTCATATAGCCAATTCGATACTAGCCATAAACCACAAACACTAGAAATAAGAACAGAAAAAGTCCCAAGCTCCTTTGATCTTGCAATTTGACCTTTCTTTCGCGAATCCTCAAGTCGTTTACCTGTGGGTTGCTCGGTCTTCTCCTGTCCATCTGCTTCAGCCATGTATTGACATCCTAATCATCAATATCTGCAAGATTACCTTTTATCTCAAGCCACTCTCTACGATCAGCAGCTCTTTTTTTAGATAAAAGCATATCCATTAATTGCATTACATTTTTTTCATTATCTTCTGTAAGAGTAAGTTGAACCAATCGTCTTGTTGCTGGATTCATTGTTGTTTCTTTTAATTGGTCAGGATTCATTTCACCTAAACCTTTAAATCTTGTAACTTCAATGTTTCCATGCCTTTTTGATTCTATCTTTCTAATAATAATATCTCGTTCTTCTTCATCAAGTGCATAATATTTATCGTGACCACAATCAATTCTATAAAGAGGTGGCATTGCAACATACAAATGTCCACTCTCGACTGCCTTTCTAAAATGCTTTGTAAACAAAGCACAAATTAAAGTGCCTATATGCAAACCATCAGAATCAGCATCTGCTAATATACAAACTTTACCATAACGCAATGAAGATAAATCATCACAATCAGGTTCTAAGCCAATTGCAACCGAGATATCATGAATACACTGAGATTCATAAAGATCATCACTATCCTTTTCCCAAGTATTTAAAATTTTACCTCTCAAAGGCAAAACAGCTTGGTATTCTTTTTCTCTCGCACTATTAGCCGATCCACCTGCAGAGTCTCCTTCTACCAAAAACAACTCACCTCTCATAGGATCAGAACAAGTACAATCTTTTAATTTACCAGGTAGCGTTGGTCCAGCAACAGCTTTTTTTCGCGTAACTGTTTTTGCTGTTTTAAGTCTTGAGGTTGCTTGACCAATACAAATTTCAGCTATTGATTTAGCCATTTCAATATTGGCGTTTAACCATAAACTAAAATTATCTTTAACAGCATTTACCACTGTATTTAAACAATCTCTCGATGACAATTTTTCTTTTGTTTGACCAGAAAACTGAGGATCAGGTATTTTTACAGAAAGAACATAACCACATCGTTCCCATACGTCATCAGGTATTAATGATATATTTTTTGGTAAAAGATTTTGAATTTTACAAAATTCTCTTATTGCATCTGTAACAGCTTGACGTAAACCATTAACGTGTGTACCACCTAAAGGTGTTGGTATCAGATTAACATATGATTCTGTTATTCCTACACCTTGTTCAACACCCCAAACGACGGCCCAATCTACAATTGACCCATCAATTTCATTATGACCTGAATAAGGTTCTATAGGGACCACATTTTCATTTATTAAAATTGATTGTAAATAGCTTTTTAAGTCACCTTTAAAACACCAACTATAATTTTCTTTATTAACTTTGTCCGTAAAATTAATTGTCAAGCCTGCACATAAAACAGCTTTAGCTTTAAGTAAACTTACTAATGATTTAACGCTAAATTTTGCACTATCAAAATATTTTTCATCAGGCCAAAATCTAATTTTAGTTCCGGTATTTTTCTTTCCAACTTCACCTATAACGTGTAAATTCTCAGATTTATTACCATTAAGATAACTCATAGCATAAACTTTTGAATCTCTGCGAACTTCAACTTCTAACTTAGAGGATAAAGCGTTTACCACACTTACACCTACACCGTGAAGTCCTCCTGAATAAGTATAATTTTGATTTGAAAATTTTCCACCAGCATGCAGTTTTCCAAAAATGAGTTCAATGGCTGGTACCTTTTCAATAGAATGTATATCTACAGGCATACCACGCCCGTTATCGCAAACTTCAAGCGATTGATCTTCGTATAATACAACATCAATTTTTGATGCATATCCTGCTAATGCCTCATCCACACTATTATCAATTACTTCCATTCCTAAATGATTTGGACGAGTGGTATCTGTATACATTCCCGGTCTTCTGCGAACAGGTTCTAGGCCTTCTAAAACTTCAATAGCATCGCCATTATAATTATTAGCAGTCATTTAAATTCATCCAAAAAAATATAGTTGACACATAAAGAGCTAAAAAACCCCTTTAATATATTACATTCTTGATTATAACATATCCTATAAAATGCATAAATTGCACCATTACTTTTTCGACAAGAAATGGACATGCAATTAAGTTTAGTTACAAAAGATCAAATTACAATAAAATTAGTTTTTATTGTAAAAATCTAAAAATTTCAGGTAAACACACTGAGTAATTTGCAAAAGTATGGCTACCACCATCTTCAATGTGAATTAAAGCAGCATCAGACAACAAACCACAAGCAATTTTATAATTTAAGACTTCATCGCCTCGTTGTACATACAATGCCAACAATGACTGATTAATAGATAAACCATCAAAAATCTTTTTAATTTCATAAGCACAAGATGATGATACATTAAACTTATGATTAGTATAAGGGTTTGTCAGTGAACCTTGAATATTAGGAATAATATCCCAAGGATTAACACAAGGGTTTATGAGTACAGCTTTAATGTTGTATTTTGTTGAAATACACAGAGATAAAAAGCCACCCAAAGAGCTACCAATTAAAAATACACTTTCACCATTTTGAATATGTTTACATACTATTTTTTCAAGCTCCCTTAAAGCTTCAAGTGGATCATCAGAAAAATCATAAGATTCAAAACTAACAGGAACATTGTTATTGCTAATAAATTCGCTAGTTAATACTGCTTTTCGCGCTTTAGATGAAGATAAGAAACCATGTACATAAATAACTACAGGCATACTTAATAACCACCAATAGCAAAATCTGGTTTAAAATCGTCAAAATTTAATCTATAAACAGTTGAATCAATATTTCCATTTGAATAAAAATTCAGATATCTCCAACCAGGACCTTGAGCATCTAAACCAAAATTAAAACTTAAAGGTTCAAATTGAATGCTAGTAGAAGGTGATGATATAAAACGAACATTATTGCTCACAAAATCAGTTTCTTGATGTACGTGCCCACATAAAACTAATTTAACTTGAGGATGTTTATATACCAAATCAAGTAATTCATTTTTATTTTTTAATTCATGCTGATCAAGCCAAGCACTATTCACAGGGAAAGTATTATGATGCAAACAAATAACTGTTTTTAAGTGAGGATTATCATTAATACATTTATGTGCATACTCAAGCTGATCTGGCAAAATCCACCCATGAGGAACACTGTATACTTGTGTATTTAGCATTATAAATTGCCACTCACCGATTATAATATTACGAGCAATACTTACACCAAATTCAGGCATAATTCTTCTCATTAAAGGGCCATCATCATGATTACCTGGCAACCAAAAAACAGGTTTTTCTAATTGCTTAACCATTTCAGCGAATCTTTTATATGAATCGTATGAGTAATCTTGCGATAAATCACCGGTTGCAAGAATAATATCAAATGCGATATTTTGTTGTCTTACTGCATCTATAACAGCTTGAAAGCTATAAGCAGTATCAATCCCAAGTAAACAATCATTTTCATGACCAAAAAGATGCATATCAGTTACTTGCAAAGCTGTAATGCAATTACTGTTATTACATGATTTCAAAGTTACTCTATCCACATTAATTTCCTATAACCTATAGCATCCTAGATATTTATTAATTTTAAATAAAAATAAATAATATATGTGAAAGATAATGCACACAAAATATCAGTAAATAAAAATTTTTACTAAAATATGAACTAAAACACAATTTGTATTAATTAAAGCCATTCCTTTAGGATTGCGTCTTTATGCAAAGCCAAATACTGTATACCAATAATAGCAATTGCATTACAAATACGACCATTCTCTATTAAATCTAATGCTTCATCTAATGTTACTGTGAGTACTCTAATATCTTCACACTCACACTCTAAACCATGGAAACCATTAGCTTCATCTGAATTAACTTTTCCTACATATAAATCGATACTTTCTGTTGACCCACCAGGAGTGGTATAAAATTTAGTAGCAAATTTAATTCGCTCACATTTAATTCCGGCTTCTTCAAACAACTCTCTTTGAACAGTTGTCGATGATTGTTCATTAGCATCAATCATTCCAGCTACAATTTCTAACAGCCAAGGAGATTTATCATCATTAATAGCTCCAGGACGAAATTGTTCTATTAAGACAATTCTTTGACTAACAGGATCAAAAGGAACAATTGCGGCAGCATTACCTCTTTCAAAAATTTCTCTAGTTATAGGACCATTAACTCCACCATCAAATCTTTTATAATGTAAAGTATAACTCTGCATACTAAAAAATCCTTTGTACAAGGATTTTTTAGTATCAAGCTTAAAATCATCTATACCTAAAATTGGTGTATCAACATCCTGTTTCATACAAAAAAAATAGCTCCACTATTATATAAATACTTAACGTCTAAATATTTATGCATTTCTTATTTTAAAACACATACTGACACCAAAATATGAAATAACATTTTATGTATACTATGCATTTCACGCTCACTTGCATCAAAAATATTTCAACCTAAATATAAGCACTGAATAATACATTTATAAAAACTGTATGCAATATTAAATGTAATTTTTTTTTGTTAATTTGAAATAAATATTTAATTTTGTGATAGAAACTGTTTTCACTATAAGAAACGTTACAAATTATTAAACATGTTGTTTTTTTTAATTTATAAGGGTAACAATATCACCATTGAGGAAATATTAAGCATTTTATCAATTTAATTTATATCTACCTATATATTATTTTGGCTGTTTATTACTTTCCATTAAAACGTTCTCAGTACAGACAAAAACAAGCGTATAATGTTAAAAAACACGTAATTAGTTAAGCATTTATTATACAAGGATTAAAGAAATCAATGAGTACAACTTTATTAAAGAACGTTACTTATGTTAATGAAGGGGCAACACGCTTTAGAGACATCCTTATTGAAAATGGCCATTTTTCAAGAATTGACAACAATATTAGTGCGAAAGACGAGTATGAAATTATAGATTGTAAGGATTTTAAAGTTTTACCTGGTGTTATTGACGATCAAGTACATTTTCGTGAACCGGGCATGACTCACAAAGCTTCAATTGCTTCTGAATCTGCTGCAGCTGTTCTAGGCGGTACAACATCGTTTATGGATATGCCGAATAATATCCCTCCTGCAATATCTACTAAAGACCTCAATTCCAAAAAAGAAATTGCTGCTAAAGACTCTGTAGCTAATTATAGTTTTTATTTAGGTGCTACATCAGATAATTTAGAAGAAATAAAATCTCTCGATCCTAAAAACGTTTGTGGCGTAAAAGTTTTTATGGGTTCATCAACTGGTAATTTGCTTGTTGAAGATGACGAAGCTCTAAGAAAAATTTTCTTAACAAGCCAAATACCTGTAGCTACCCATTGTGAAGATAATGCAATAATAAATGCTAATTTAACAGCATTTACCCAAAAATATGGTAACGAAATTGAACCATACATGCATGCACTAATTCGTAGTCGTGAAGCTTGCTATAAATCTACTAAAAAAGCTGTAGATTTAGCAACTGAAACTAACGCAAATTTGCATGTTCTCCACCTGTCAACAAAAGAAGAAATTGATCTTTTCAAACCTTATGCTTCCGAAAAAGTGGAGTCCCGTAAAATAACAGCCGAAGTTTGTGCACATCATTTGTTTTTCAATTCATCGTATTATAAAAATCTAGGAACAAAAATAAAATGTAATCCTGCAATAAAGGATGAGGATGATAGACAATCTTTAGTTCAAGCCGTAGAAAATGGGATAATAACCAATATAGCTACAGATCATGCCCCACATACTCGTGAAGAAAAAGAACAACCTTTTGTTAAAGCACCTTCAGGACTACCTTTAATACAATATTCACTATTAGCAGTTCTTGAACTTGTTCACAGGGGAGAACTTTCAATTGAAGCAGCAGTTACAGCATTGAGCCACAACACAGCTAAAAGATTTAACATAAGCGATAGAGGATTTATAAAAGAAGGTTATTGGGCTGATCTTGTCATCATAAAACCAAATGTAGCCTTTACAGTTATGCCGCATGAAATAGTATCAAAATGTGGTTGGTCTCCTTTTGTGGGAATGACTTTTAATAATAAAGTTTTACATACATTTGTAAATGGAAATCAAGTAGTAAAAGATGGTAGGCTAGTTACAGGAATGCCGAAAGGTAAAGAAATATTATTTAATCGCTAATAGTTTAATAATTTAATAATAAATTTCTGTAAAAAACTATCCCATCTATATTCATTTGCTTATGCCACTTTTTTAAATAATAAGTGGCATAATTGCTTTAAACAAAAACTCTTAAAAATAAAAAGTAACTCAATTAATTAACTATAATATTGTTTATAACATAACAACCAAAGAATTTTATAAATATTTATACGGTAATTAACACTAATTATATCAACATTAACTATCAAAATTTGTAAAATAATATATTACCATTACAACATTTTATTTAAAATCAGGATATATTTGTAAATAACCATCCGTTTTTATGAAAATTTTATTTAATTTGGTGAATAAACACATAAATTTCATATAAAGATTACAATATACTTCATGTTTAACCAATGTAAGCTAGCACAATTTACAATTAATTGATAAAATACACTAAAATTACATAATGTAATTAGAATGCTTATACGTATTTCTAAATAAAGGTCTACGAAATGACAGCTCCAACCGTACTAATTGTTGATGATGAATCAATAGCATGCAAAATGGCAACATCTATTTTCACTGCAGAAGGTTATGAAACCCTCTCGGCTGGAAATGGTGATGAAATGCATAATATACTAAATAGCCATCATGTTGATTTAATCCTGCTCGACATCAATTTACCTGGAAAAAATGGACTCATACTTGCTAGAGAAATCAGAGAAATGGGAGATATTGCTCTCATGTTTGTAACTGGGCGAGATAATGAGATAGACAGAATTCTAGGACTTGAAATTGGTGCAGATGATTATATTACAAAACCATTTAATCCAAGAGAACTTACTATTAGAGCAAGAAATTTAATAAATAGAACTAGAAACCAAAATGCAAATGTTTCATCTGTTTCACAACCAGCTCCTGTTATGTTTACACCATCAGCTGCTGAGAAATATGAATTTAAAGGATGGATTTTAGATTCTAATAGTCATGATCTAACAAGCCCTTCAGGACAAACTACAAGACTTCCTAGGGCAGAATATAGAATGCTCCAATACTTCTGTGAACACGCAAAATTACTAGTAACACGTGCAGACTTAATGCTCTTCATGATGGGAAGAGATTTAAAAGAACACGATCGTACAGTAGACGTTACAATTAGAAAACTTCGTCGTCATCTAGAAGAAGACGATGCTCAGTTCCTAATTGAAACTATTCATGGCGAAGGATATCGTTTTAGTGCAGATGTAAACTTTTAGTTATCAAAGACTACAATAAAAACATTAACACCCTATTATTGACGATTCAAATTAATAATAGGGTTTTTAATTCGAATTGTATGAATTTAAAAGCATCAATATAACAATTACAAAATAATGGTAATTACACTTTAAAGTTACCCTCTGTATTTTATATAAAATATCATCACAAAAAAACTTGGTTACACTATTTAGTATTACCAAGCCTTATTAAATAAATGTTTAAGTTATCTCTACTTAGCTTTTAAATAAGCCATCAACTCGTAAGCATCTGATGCTGCTAACTTCTGTAACCAATCAAGCTTATCTTTTAAAGGATAATTTTCACGTTCTGATAATAACTCAAGCTCTAATTTTTTAGATTCAATCATCATCCTATTTAAACCAATGGAACTTGCAGCCCCCTTAATTTTATGAACTTCTTTACCAGCATCCTCATAAGAACCTTTATCAAAAAGGGCTTGGCATGCGTCAATATATTCCATTACACTCGAACCAAACATTGTGATTGCATCAATCATTGGCTCTGTACCAGCTATACTTACAAAGTCATTAACATATGTTTTGTTAATTATTTCTTCAGACATTATTATTATTTCCTTGATATTTAGATAAGGTTTCAGCTAGTTTTGTTGCTGTCAAAGGCTTACTCATAACTCCAACAATTTTATGTTCAGCATAAATACTATTATTAGCAACTACATTTGCTGTTAAGGCAACCATAGGAACTGAACAATGGTAATCTGCAATAAGTCTATCAGCTACGTCCAGGCCAGTCATATCTGGCAATTGCATATCCAATAAAACTAAATCAAATTTCTCTTTAGCAAAAGTTTCAATTGCATCTTTCCCTGTTTTGGCAGGAATTACTGTGTGACCTAACTTTTCTAGCATAGTTTTAGCAACCAAAATATTCAAATCTACATCTTCTACTAAAAGAATGTGCATACTAACTTTTGGAGATTCTTTAACTACCTCCGGTGCTTCACATTCATCAAAACTAAAATCCAAAGTAAACGTGGTTCCGACACCCAACTCACTCTCTAATCCAATTTTTCCGCCGAAGGCTTTACATAAATTTTTAGTAACATTCAAACCAATGCCTGTTCCTGTTGGTTGCTTAGTTCCTGCAACCTGGTAATAAAGGTCAAAAATCTTTTGTTGCTCTTCTTTTGCAATACCTATACCTGTATCAGAAATCTTAAATATTAATCGTGCTTTACCATCAACTAAGCTTTGGGTAATTTTTATTGAAACACTACCTTTTTTTGTAAATTTAATAGCATTAGCTATTATATTCCATAGCATTTGCCTTAATCGTGTTGGATCTGTTTGTATATACTCTGCTGTAGAGCCTTCGACTGTAAAATTAAAACCAAGATTCTTTTGCTCAGTCATAAGACACGCTAGAGTCTCTAAATCTTCAACAAAATCCTTCCATCTAATGCAACTTAAAACAATATTAAATGTTTGACGTTCCATCTTATTTAGATCAATAACATCATTGAATATATTACCCAAGGTTACAGCACTAACATTAATTGCCTTAAGATTACGCATGTCATCACCTTGGAAATGACCATTCTGTAGCAATATATCACTAAGTCCAACAATTCCATTTAAAGGTGTACGTAATTCATGACTTAAAGTTGAAATAAATGTACTTTTTTCACGTGATGTTTTTTCTAATAAATCCTGATCATTTTTAAGCTTTGTTATATCATGACCATACATAATAATGCCGATTAACAAACCTCTTTGATTTAATGCAGGACGCTTGCGTATTTGGTATATTATATTGTTTATAGTTGCTTCATAAGTTACGTCTTTTTTTGATGTTCTTAATAATTCATCTTCGCGACAGATTATTTCATTTAATGAAACATTTCTCTTCAATAACTTATTTAGCTCATCTTTACTTGTTACACCTAATACCTTTTGTAAATTATCATTACACCCAGTAACGTCTCCATAAGCATTTCTATATAGAATAATATCTGGAGTTAAATCAATAATTGCAGAAAAGAAAGAAACCTGTTCATCTAGTTTTTCCTCTGTTTCCCTACGTTGATTTATCTCATTATCTAATGTACCACGTAACTTTTCATGATTTTGGTGTAATACAGAATTACTTTCACGAGCGTTTATTATGGCAATATATGTTTTTGCTAACGAAGTTCTTAATTCTTTTTCGTTTTTTTGTAAATCTTCTATTTGAGTTCTACTCGATTCAACATCAGAAAATACACGACTAATTATAAAAACAACAAAAGGAGTTATTAAAGCTCCATAACCTAAAGGAATATAAAGATCTGACCAATTTAGCTCTTCATTAGAATAAAAAGCAAATAAGCAATGAACAGCAACAATAACTAATGTCAAAAACAAACCTAACAACGAAGTTATTGTTACTATAGAATAATTTAAAAGCCAATTACGAACTCTGCGTCTAGCTCTTATAGATTTTTTTGTAAAACTCATGTTCGCCTACAGTCTGCCAGTCTTTACATAACAGACTGTCAGCAATTAATTATCAATACAATAAGACTCAAAGTCTTCAAATAACCATGGCTCTTTTTCACGCAAAACACTTAACATTCTACGTGTTATAACCGTAACACCACCTTCTGATCTATAGAATCGACGAGAATCATCATCGAAATTTTCTCCAACAACCAGATTTCTCGGAAGTTCACAACCACGATCTAAGACAACTCTAGTTAAACGACATCCACGATGAATAATACAATCAGGGAATGCAACAACTTCATTTATAAAACAAAATGAATGAACACGTACATTATAAAATAAAACACTATAACAAATAGAGGATCCGCTCACAATGACACCAGCTGATATCACACTATTTCTTAAAATAGATGAAGCTCCGTTCAAATCTTGTACATATTTGGCTGGTGGTAACTGAGTTTGATAAGTCCATATTGGCCATTCCTGATCATACACATCAAGATCAGGAGTAACAGATGCTAAGTCCATGTTAGCAGCCCAATACGAGTCAATAGTTCCAACATCACGCCAATATATTAAATTCTTTGCCCTATTACATACGCATGATTTACTAAAATCATGTGCATGAGCTAAACCTAATCCTACTAAACGAGGAATAATATCCATACCAAAATCATGTTTTGAATCTTCTGCTAACTCATCTTCTTGTAATACTTGATATAAAAATTTTGCATCAAAAACATAGATACCCATTGAAGCAAGACTCATTTGATCATTACCAGGCATTGTAGGTGGATTTGAAGGTTTCTCTACAAAATGAGTTATCAAACCATCATCCTTAACAGCCATTACACCATATGCACAAGCTTCACTTTTAGGAATTGGTACACATGCTATTGTTAACGGACCACCTTGAGATATATGATCTAAAATTAACTTTGCATAATCCATTTTGTATATATGATCACCTGCTAGAATTAATACAAATTGAGGGTGATGTTCTTTTATAATATCAATATTTTGGTAGACAGCATCAGCTGTACCTCTATACCAATGAACTTCGTCAATTCTTTGTTGCGCAGGTAAAAAATCTAAACATTCATTAAACTGATTACGCATAAATGACCACCCTGCTTGAAGATGACGCAACAAGCTGTGTGATTTATATTGTGTTACAACACCTATTTTTCGAATGCCAGAATTTATACAATTGGACAGTGCAAAATCTATAATTCTGAATTTACCACCAAAATATACAGCAGGCTTTGCTCTTGTATCAGTAAGCTGATGTAATCTACTTCCTCTTCCACCAGCAAGTACTAGAGCCATTGTTTTTTTTGTTGCTTGTCTAGCAGTTAAAGATGTTGCCATTTAATCCCCCAAATATTATTTTTACTACAGCTAAAAGAGTACCATTAATAACTTGATTTTTTTGCTGATAAAAT
>CAZTNG010000003.1:0-55188 GCA_964615195.1 uncultured Enterobacterales bacterium | reverse complement strand
CTGTTAATTATTAGATATTAATCACACATCCTAGCACTCGCTATTAGCTGAATGATGAATTTATTAAACTAAGTATTAAGTTATTTCGCTGATTAGCTTGACTTAATATTGCTGTTGCTGCCTGTAATTGAATATTACTTTGAACCATATTTGCAACTTCTGCGGCATAATCACAATCTTGAATTCTAGATCTTGATTCAGTTAGATTTTCAATGGTAGTACTCTGATATCTTATAGTTGATTCAAATCTATTTTGTACAGCTCCTAACTCTCCTCGTTTTCCATCTACAACTTTTATTAATGAATCTATATTATCCAAAACATTTTGAGAACTTTCTTCTGTTGATAAATCAAATCCTCCAGCAAATGCATTCTTTGCATCTTCACCTGCTAATTCACTCATTCCTGCGACAGTAAATGCAAAATCTAAATTAATATTTATACCTTGACCTGAATAGGCACCTACTTGAATATTAACATTTCCTCTAGAGCCATCTAATAATTTAGATCCACCATAAGTTGTATCAGAGGAAATACGATTAATCTCTTCATAAAGCTGTTTTGCCTCTTCATTCAATGCTGACCTATCGGATTCAGAATTTGTACCATTTGATGATTGCAAAGCTAATGTTCTAATTCGTTGAAGCATATTGGTGACTTCATCTAAAGCACCTTCTGCTGTTTGAGCTAAGGAAATACCATCTTGAGCATTGCGATTTCCCTGAGTTAAACCATTAATCTCTGAAGTTAATCTATGCGCAATTTGCATACCTGCAGGATCATCTTTTGCACTATTAATTCGCAATCCACTAGCAAGCCTTTGATATGACGTATCTAATGATGATTGATACTTATTCATTTGCCTTATTGCAAACATTGCAGAAGTGTTTGTGATATATAAACCCATAAACGCCTCCACATCTAGCACAAAAACGGTTCTCTTATTATATATCGTACGTTATTTAAATAACTTTAGCAAAATTTGAAATATTATTACTTAATGTATAGCTAGCTAAATCAAATAAACCAACAATATTTAAAATATTACAATATTAATTTGGGTGATTCATATTTAAAACTCTCACCAATAGCACTACCTTGAGCACCAGTATCAGCGAGAATAGAACCAATTAAATTAATTGCAGGCCATCTCTTTGTCGACCATAATGGTGCAATTAAAGAATCATCCATTACACTTGCACTTACTCTTTCATACAAAATATTAATTGGTGTATATTGTATAATTTTCGCTGCAATACTACAGTAATCTTCAAGTGTGTATACACTGATTTCACCCTTTTTATATTGTGAAGCCATAATACTTCCTTTTACAATATGTAGTTGATGAAGTTTTAATGCATCAACACCTTCTCTAACAACTAATTCTAACGTTGTCAAATTATGAATAACTTCTTCGCCTGGCAATCCAATAATAAGGTGTGTACATACCTTGATACCCAAATCTCTTGCTCTTTTAACTGTATAAGCATAATCATCAAAATGGTGGTGACGATTAATTTTATCTAAGGTTTCATCAATAGCACTTTGTAAACCCAATTCTAGCCACACTTCATATCCACTTTTAACATAACCAGCAAGGATTCTCAGCACCTCATCGCTAACGCAATCAGGCCTAGTTCCAACACATAATCCAACTATATCCGCTGCTTCTAATGATTGATTATATAATTTTTCAAGTATTTTGCTCTCTGCGTATGTGTTGGTATATGCCTGAAAATAAGCCAAATATTTTTCAGATTTTCCGCTTCTATTAGACGAAAGTTGTTCAGCTATATTTTTTTTAGGACCTTTATGCATAAAAGAAGAAGCATTACAAAATGTACATCCTCCAGTACCTAAAGTCCCATCCCTATTAGGACACGTAAAATCAGCTTCAAGCGATAGCTTATGAACGCTTTGACCAAATCTTTTTTTTAGATAATCACCAAAGCTATTAAGGAACATATTTATATGCATAAAATAAAATCAAACACAAAAATTAAGTATTAATTTATTTTACACTTTGTTCAGCAAAGTTTATAAAAAAATTGGCAGTATATAAAAAATAAAACCTGCTAAAAATCCATATAGATTAATAACAGGCTTTTATAAGACAATTTAAAAATTAATAGTTAGGAAGTAATGATGTTCCCATGAGATATGCATCTACAGCCCTAGCACAGCGACGTCCTTCGCTAATTGCTCTAACAACCAATGATTGACCACTTCTCATATCACCCGCAGCAAAAACCTTAGGTATACTTGTTTGGAAACAACCATTTGCATCGTAATCAGGATTTGCAGCAACATTTCCTCTCTTATCACGAGCAACACCGAAGCTATCTAAAACAGAATCTATTGGGTGTACAAAGCCCATTGCTAAGAACACGTAATCTGCTTTTAATTCGCTCTCTGTTCCAGGAATATTACATAACTTACCATCTTTGAATTCACACTGTGAAATCTTTAATTTAGTAAGAACTCCATTTTCTCCTACAAATTCCGTAGTATTAAGACTAAATAGTCTTTCACATCCTTCCTCATGTGAGGTATAAGTACGGAAAACCCTTGGCCAATCAGGCCATGTTGTAAGCTTATCATAAGTTACAGGAGGTTTAGGCATCACTTCTATTTGTGTAACAGAAGCTGCACCTTGACGATTAGAAGTACCAACACAATCAGCACCTGTATCACCGCCACCAATTACTACAACATGCTTACCCTTCACGTTAATTGGGTTCTTTTTGCCACCATTAACTTCTTTATTTTGTCCAATTAAAAATTCTAGTGCAAAATGAATATTTTTTAATTCTCTACCTGGAATTTTTAAATCTCTTGGAGATTCTGAGCCACCGCACATAACAACAGCATCAAAATTTTCAATCAACTCTTTTGGACTAATGCATTTAGTAGCATCACAATGTACTCCACTTGGAAGACATTTTTTGTCAGCAATCAGAGTATTAGTTATAAATGTAATACCCTCAGCTTCCATTTGGTCTATACGACGATCAATCAATGACTTTGATAATTTAAAATCTGGTATACCAAATCTTAATAAACCGCCAATATGACTATTTTTTTCATACACAGTTACTTTATGACCAGCACGAGCTAACTGCTGTGCACATGCCATTCCGCTAGGACCAGAACCTACAACTGCTACTTTTTTACCTGATTTAACTTTAGCAATAATTGGTTTAACTAAACCGTGATCCCATGCATGATCAATTACTTTACGTTCAATAGAACGTATACCAACTGAATCACCATTTAATCCACAACTACATGCAGCTTCACAAAGTGCAGGACAAACCCTACCTGTAAACTCAGGAAAGTTACTAGCACTGTGAATAACTTTTATAGCGCGCTCATAATCACCATGATAAACAAGATCGTTAAAATCAGGAATTACATTGTGTACTGGACATGAATTACTACAAAAAGGAACACCACAGTCCATACAACGAGCTGCCTGTTGAGTAGCTTCGCTATCAGTTAATGTTGCTGTGAATTCATTGTAATTTTTTACGCGTTCAGCCACACTTAAATGGTGTTCTTCCACACGATCAAATTCTAAAAAACCTGTTGGCTTGCCCATTATACAGTCTCCTTCTTTGTAGCCTGTTCATTCAAAGCCTTACGATATTCATTTGGGAACACCTTAACAAACTTAGTCAATGATTCATCCCAATTATCAAGAATTTCCTTAGCTCTATTGCTTCCTGTATACTTCACATGATTTGAAATATAAGTCTTCAATATATCCTCATCGGCTAAATTCATATGGCGAGGTTCAAATTTAGATTGCTTGTCTGCAGGTAAAATCTTTTCAAGAGTAACAGAAGTTAAATTACAATTATTTGCAAATTCACCTGTTTCATCGTAAACATAGGCTACCCCACCAGACATACCAGCAGAGAAATTACGACCAGTTGTACCAAGAACAACTACAGTACCACCTGTCATATATTCACATCCGTGATCACCCACACCTTCAATTACAGCAGCTGCACCAGAATTTCTTACGCCAAAACGTTCACCTGCTACACCTGAAATATAAGCTTCACCACTAGTTGCTCCGTACAAACAAGTATTACCACAAATAGTATTTTCATGACTCTTGCCAGTAAAATCTTTACTTGGATAAATTATTAGTTTACCACCAGACATGCTCTTACCTACATAGTCATTACCTTCGCCACATAAATCAAAAGTAATACCGCCTGCTAAAAATGCGCCAAATGACTGTCCAGCAGTACCAGTAAGATGAACTATTATCGTATCATCCTTCAATCCATGATCACCATACTTAGCAGCAACCATGCCTGAAAGCATAGCACCAGCTGTTCTATTCACATTGATAATTGAAGATGATATTTCAACATTTTTACCTTCCTCAATAGCAGGTTTTGCTTGTGCAATAAGACTATTATCCAAAGCCTTTTGCAATTCATGATCTTGTAATTCACAATGCATGATCTTTGTATTTTCGTCACGCTCTGGTTGATAGAAAATTTTACTAAAATCTAAGCCTTTAGCTTTCCAATGATTAATACCTGCACTCTTATCAAGATATTCAGAATGACCAATTAAATCATTAAAATGTCTAATACCCATTGAAGCCATGATTTCACGAACTTCTTCTGCGACATAGAAGAAATATCTCACAACGTGTTCTGGTCTACCAGCAAAACGCTTACGTAATTCAGGATCTTGAGTTGCAACACCTACAGGACAAGTATTTAATTGACACTTACGCATCATAATACATCCTGAAGCCACTAATGGAGCAGTAGCAAAACCAAATTCATCAGCCCCTAATAAAGCACCAATGATTACATCTCTACCTGTTTTGATCTGTCCATCAACTTGAACACGAACTCTACCACGTAAACGATTCAATACCAATGTTTGCTGTGTTTCAGACAAACCTAATTCCCATGCTGAACCAGCATGCTTAATAGATGACTGAGGAGAAGCACCAGTACCACCATCATGACCAGCAATAACTATATGATCAGCCTTTGCTTTTGAAACACCAGCCGCAACAGTACCTACACCAACTTCAGATACTAACTTAACTGAAATTGAAGCCTTAGGATTAACATTCTTCAAATCATGGATAAGCTGAGCTAAATCCTCGATAGAATATATATCGTGATGAGGTGGAGGTGAAATTAAACCTACACCAGGAACACTGTGACGTAAGAATCCAATATATTCAGAAACTTTATGGCCTGGTAACTGACCACCTTCACCAGGTTTTGCACCCTGAGCCATCTTAATCTGAATCTGATCTGCATTTACACAGTATTCAGCAGTAACACCAAATCTACCTGAAGCCACTTGCTTTATCGCAGAACGCAGACTATCTCCTTGTTCTAATTCAATATCGCGAGCAATTCTACCTTCACCAATAATCTCGGAAAGCATAGTCTTCTTCTGAACAGGAGCAAATCTATTAGAATCTTCACCACCTTCACCAGTATTAGACTTACCACCAATTCTATTCATTGCAATAGCAAGGTTAGTATGAGCCTCAGTCGAAATAGAACCTAGTGACATTGCACCAGTAGCAAAACGCTTTACGATCTCTTTTGCAGGTTCAACTTCATCAATATTTATAGGAGCATACGGCTTCTTTATCTCAAATAGGCCACGTAATGTTAAATGACGCTTTGATTGATCATTTATTATGTTTGCATACTTTTTGTAAGTATCAATATTATCAGTACGAACTGCATGCTGCAAATCAGCTATAGCTTCAGGAGTCCACATATGATCTTCACCACGAACTCTAAAACTATATTCACCACCGGCATCAAGCATTTCTTCTAATAAAGGATCATTACTAAATGCTTTATTATGTAAATTTATTGCTTCTTGAGCTACTTCAAATAAACCAATACCTTCCACATTCGATGCTGTATTTGTAAAATACTGATCAACAAATTCCTTTGTTAAACCTAAAGCTTCGAAAACTTGAGCACCGGTATAAGACATATAAGTAGAAATACCCATCTTTGACATTGTCTTACATAGGCCTTTACCAACACCTTTAACAAAGTGTTTAATGTAATCTTCTTCTAATTCCTTATTTCCTTGAGCCAAATCACGCAAGGTTTCAATAGCCAAATATGGATGAATAGCTTCGGCACCATAACCAGCTAATAAGGCAAAATGATGTACTTCACGAGCACTACCGGTTTCAACAACTAAGCCTGTGCTTGTGCGTAAACCAGCATTAACAAGACGTAAATGCACTGCAGAAGTTGCGAGCAGGGCAGGAATAGCAACACGGTCTTTACTTACCTTTCTGTCTGTTACTATTAATATGTTAGCACCAGCTTTAACCGCATCCTCTGCTTCACAAGCTAAACTTGCTAAACGCGCTTCAATACCTTCTTTACCCCAACTTAATGGGTAAGTGATATCTAATTCGTGCGAACTAAATTTGTGATCAGTATATTTTTCAATATTTCTGATCTGCTCCATCTGCTGTTCACTTAAAATTGGTTGTTCAACTTCTAAGCGGATTGGTGGATTAATATCTGTTGAATTTAACAGATTTGGTCTTGGGCCAATAAATGAGACCAAAGACATAACCATTTCTTCACGAATAGGATCAATAGGAGGATTTGTTACTTGAGCAAACACTTGACGGAAATAATCATATAAAGTCTTATCTTTTTTAGACAAAACTGTCAATGACGCATCGTTACCCATAGAAGCAGTTGGTTCCATACCTAAATTAGCCATAGGTAGCATCATGCGCTTTATGTCTTCTTGGGTATAGCCAAACAATTGCTGTAAATCTAAAAGAGATGCTTTATGATCTACTGGTTTTACATTACCAGACATTTCAGTAAGGTCATCAATCTTAATTCTAATCTTATCAATCCATTCTGAATATGGTTTAGCTGTTGCTAAAGCATTTTTGATTTCAGAATCATCAATAATACGACCTTGTTCCATATCAATAAGGAACATTTTGCCAGGTTGTAGGCGCCATTTTTTTAGAATTCTTGAATCATCTATTGGTAAAACGCCAGATTCTGAAGCCATTACAACTAAATCATCTTTAGTTACTAAATAACGAGCTGGACGTAAACCATTACGATCTAATGTTGCACCAATTTGACGACCATCAGTAAAAGCTACTGCTGCAGGTCCATCCCAAGGTTCCATCATTGCTGCATGATATTCATAAAAAGCATGACGCTTAGGATCCATATTTGCGTGTTTTTCCCAAGCTTCAGGAATCATCATCATTACAGCATGAGCTAATGAATATCCACTCATTGTCAATAATTCTAGAGCATTATCAAAAGATGCAGAATCTGATTGACCTGGATAAATCAATGGCCAAACCTTTTCAAGGTCATTACCTAACACTGGAGAATGTACACATTTTTCACGTGCACGCATCCAATTAACGTTTCCACGTACAGTATTAATTTCACCATTATGAGCAATCATTCTAAACGGATGAGCTAAAGACCATGAAGGGAATGTGTTAGTAGAAAATCTTTGATGAACCATTGATAAAGCAGACACACAACGAGCATCAGCCAAATCTCTATAATAGATTCCAACTTGATCCGCTAATAATAAACCCTTGTAGACAATAGTTCTTGCTGAGAATGATGGAATATAAAATTCTCCACAATGTCTCAGATTCAAATTTTTTATAGCCTTAGAACTACGTTTACGAATTATGTAAAGTTTACGTTCTAAAGCATCTGTAACCAAAATGTCTTTACCACGACCAACAAAGATCTGACGTATTACAGGTTCTGTTCTTTTAACAGCTGGAGACATTGGGCAACTTACATCGACCGGCACGTCTCTCCAACCCAAAACAACTTGACCTTCTGCTCTAACAGCACGTTCAATTTCTTCCTCACAAGCCTTACACGAAGCAGCTTCTTGAGGTAAAAATATCATACCCACACCGTATTCACCGGTTGTAGGCAACTCTATACCCTGCTGAATCATATCGTCACGATATAATTGATCAGGTATCTGAATAAGAATACCAGCACCATCACCCTGCAATGGGTCTGCACCAACAGCACCACGATGGTTAATATTCTTAAGGATTAATAAACCTTGCTCTACTATGCTATGGCTTTTTACGCCTTTCATATGAGCAACAAAACCGACACCGCATGCGTCGTGCTCATTAGCTGGATCGTAAAGTCCTTGGCGCTTCGGTAATGCTGAATCCATCACACTAGAATCCTCTTGGTTATCATTCTAAATAATATCAAAAATATTTTTAGAACTTGGTAAAAGACATACAACAAACTGTTCAACAATCTTTGAAAATATACTTCATTGTACAACACAAAATAGCCATGCTTAAAACATAATTTTAAAAAATCATTCTTTTTTTTAAAAAATTAAACTTTTGCATAAATATATAATTTTATAAACAAAATATTTTTCAGTTTAAATTAACATGTTTTATCTTAAATGTAGCATATTCATAACTACTAACCTAGATTTAAACAGTTTATTATTCTGTTTTTACATGTTTATCTATATTTTGTAAATAAATATATTTTTATTGATTTACATATTTATTCACATTTATTACATATATATTCACTATTTATTATCTTAAAATCTTATAACGCACCATTTTTTAGCATTATTAAAATCTTGCGCACCATATGTTTACATAATTTTAAATTTGCACTATTTTGATACGTTTTTTATCACTTTTAAGACAATATTGCACCTTATTGAAAATATGCAATTTACGATCCAAGTAAACATGTTAATTCTTACCATACACATCAATAAATTAGTTGTGACGCCCATAGAATAATTTTTTTAAGAATCTTTATCCATCACATCAGTGTTAATAAATACAAAGTAATACTAACCTACAATTATACGTGTTAAAATACCAAATCGTATTAGACTCATATAAGGTTAAAAAATGCGATACGGTATAATTGGCGCCATGCCTGAAGAAATAGATGCTATTGAAAAATTAATGACTGATGTAACAATAGAAAATATAGGTCCTAAAAAATATATAATAGGTTTATTAAAAAATAAAAATGTGGTTCTTACCTGTAGTGGTATAGGAAAAGTATCAGCATCTATCGCCGCAACCATTCTCATCACAAGATATAATTGCGAATGTATTATCAATACAGGTGTCGCAGGTGGATTAGGTGACAATGTAAATACTTTAGATCTTGTTATTTCTACTTGCACAGCACAACATGACTTTGATCTAACAATTTTTGGCTACAAGTTAGGACAGGTGCCTAAATTTGATCAATTTATTTCAACTGATAAAAAACTTAGTGACATAGCTAAAATTGCAGCTGAAGAAGTAGCCCAAAAATACAATTTTAAAGTTTTTTTAGGGCCTATTATTAGCGGAGATCAATTTATTGCAGGTGATGAGCAAAGAGCCAAAATTGATTCAAATTTTCCACAGGCTTTAGCAACAGAAATGGAAGGTGCTGCAATTTCACAAGTATGTGCAACATTTAATATTCCATCTCTAATTATCAGATCTATTTCTGATAATGCCAAATTTAAAGCACATATGACTTTTGATGAAATGCTACCTTTAGCAACAAGAAATAGCCAAGAGATTTTAATTAAAATTATTGAAGCAAAATATTAATTTTTTATTGTGAGAATACGCATATGACATTGGATTTTTTGGGTAAATACCCTGAATTTCTACCACTTATTACAGCACTAATAATTGCTATTATTGAGTGGTTTGTGCCGTATCCTTTCTTTATCAGATTATCTCGACTAATTCCGCATTTTTCTGAAATTAGTAGAAAAGTAAATGGACTAGGGAATTCAATATTTCATCAAAAAATATCTGGCATACTACTATCATTACTAATTATAGTTCCAATTTTAATATTAATTTTTGCTACTAGAGAATTGATTAATGATAAAGAAGGTTTTTATACAAGCGTTATACTTCTCCTTCTTTTAATAGAATCTAGACCAACTAGAGCGCTAGCGAAAAAAATTTACAATTTAGAAGATTCAAACAATAATCAAGAAGCTAAACTTTTACTCGGGAAACATATATTAAGAGTAACTACAAGATTATCTCCAATGGGGATAATCAAAGCAACAATCGAAAATTTAACACTGAAATTATTTTCTAATTTTTTTGTACCTCTTTTTTATTTTATTTTTTTTGGCATTGAAGCCGCAATCCTCGCTAGATTAATTGTAATTTTATCAATGGCCTTTAATCAAAAACTAGCTTATAACCAATTCTTTGGTAGATTTTGTGGAACATTATCACAAGCTATTTACCTTATCCCAGCAATATGTGTATCTAGTATCATTATGCTTTTACCACATAGACAAAAAAGCAAATTCAACTTTCAAAATCTTATTCAATTTTGGCCTGCTAAATCAAGTGGTATGGTTTTAAACTGCATTGCATATGCATTAGGTATCAAGGTCGGTGGACCTCGTTATTACTTACTAACTCTTTATAGATATCCTATTCTAGGTGATGGAAGAGAACCTAATAACTCAGATATAATACAAGCTTATAAATTAATTACATTATCTATTTGGATAAGTTTGTTCGTTATAACGATATTAAAAGCAGCATTTATTGTTATTTAGTACTATGCAAAATATTAATAAACTTTCTAGTAAAGATGGCTACTCATTGTTAACACACTTAAATAAAAGTGTACATTACATATTTAAAAAAATTTTAAATATGCTATTTCTTTACATATTTATTACTATAATTTTATCAAATTATATGGTCATTAATGCACAAATTATTAATTGCCCTAGATTAGTATCTACATCCCCAGAAATAACGGAAATAATATATGAATTACATGCAGAAAAATGCCTTGTAGGTGTGGATATTAACAGCAATTTTCCATTAGAAGCTACAAAACTTCCTAAAATTTCAGACTACTATAATATTAACCAAGAAAAAATTGTAGAGCTGAAAACTGACTTAATTTTATTCAGCAGTGAGTATAATTCCTTAGTGCAATCAAGAAACAAGCTTTTACAAGATAAATTTGTTTCCTTTAAACTTACATCTATTGAAGATTTGAAGAAAAGTATTATAGAACTTGCCAAAATTACACATAGAGAACACGAAGCTCAAATTTTAGTATCTAGAATTAATGATAAAATATTAAGTCAGACATTGTTATTTAAAAATAAAAGCTACATTAATACAATAATATTACTCTGGCAAAAACCATATATGGTTGCAGGCAGTAATACAATCTTAAATGATTACATTCATATATGTCATGGATTTAATCCATACACAAAAATAAACATTCCCTATCAAATGGTAGATATGGAAAATATTATTAGTAAACAAGCCGATCTAATTATAGTTATGACTAATGAAGTGTTTAACATTCCAAATATTAAAACAAGCTACATTAGCGGCGAAGATCGAGATATTCTTAGTAGAGCAACGCCTAGGTCTGTATTCCTCGGCATTGAACGTCTTTGCACAATTATTGATTCCTCAAGAGCTATAAAATAAAATGATAGTTAAGTGGATATAATGACTAACATACATTAGAGGTACCTACATGCAGTTTTCGGAAAAGATCATCAAAACACTACACACGAATTCTATAAAAAATAATGTTCCTGTAGTCTCATCAAAAGAAGAAAACGTAGAGAAAGAAGTCAATAAACTAGATACAGAAGTCTTCTCTTTTGCTGATGAAATGAAAGACGTAAAAAAAATTGTACAAGACAAAATCAATACTAAAAAAGAAATAATGGATCCTAAAATTTCTGCAATTCTTAAAGAAATGAGTGAAGATGAAAAACATGAAGAAGAAATTGATTTTTTCTCTTCTGCTAACATGATTTTTGTGGATCCTTTAGATACGATAAGCTATAAATCTTCCGGATTACAGTATGGAGTATTACGAAAATTAAAAAGTGGTGAATATACACCACAAGATGGTATTGATCTTCATAATCATACAATTGAACAAGCTTACAAAAAAGTCAGAAAATTTATTGTAAATTCAGTTAAAAAAAATCTTAGATGCGTCATTATAATCCATGGGAAAGGTGAATTTTCAACCCCAAAAGCTCTATTAAAAAGCTATGTAGCTCATTGGTTAAAAATGATGCCAGAAGTTATCGGATATCATACTGCAATGCCATATCATGGAGATAAGGGAAGTACCTATGTACTATTAAAAAAGGGAAATGATGCTAGAGAAGATACTAGAGAACAAATGGCTCGTCGTAGATAAATTACATACTAGTTACTCTTGCTGTATTAATAGCATCTACTATAGCAAGAGTACATAAATCAAAATGCTCATGCTTTAAACTACCACTATTATTCACTAAATCATTTTTCATCTGACATAATGGTGAAACATTATTTATTACATCTGAGGAAATACTATTTGCAGCTACAGCTAACGGTGCATCATTTAGTGCTAAATTTAGGCTTAAACCAGAAATACTATTACCTCTAATTATTTCACCTAACTCATCTGCTCGTGTAAAATCAGCGTCTTCACTATAAAAACTTCTTGCAGGAGCAAGCATAAACTTTTTACGCAAATCTTCATTTGTGACGCGTTCCTTTCTTGGATCAACAACATTAGCATCATCCATAACATCAGAAGAAACCATGGACAATAGTAAATCAAAATACGCTTTATCACCATTATGAATAGCATCATTGAGACTATGGCCAAGCTGAAGCTCGTCCACTAATAATTTGTCTCTGATATCCATTGGTAGCATAACTAAAATATCCAATAACTTAACGTACTGCTTAAATAACGGACAAAAACAAACTTTCTTTAATTTATTTTACAAAAAAACTTGGCAAATGTACAAATTATGATATTATGCACGTCATCGCAACGGAGGGGTTCCCGAGCGGTCAAAGGGAGCAGACTGTAAATCTGCCGACTCTGTCTTCGAAGGTTCGAATCCTTCCCCCTCCACCATCTGCGATGTCTCAACTAAATCTCAATTTCCCCTAAAAAACCATATATTGCATTTAATTTCATATATACTCATTCAATGTAAAAAATACTATCTAATTTACGTCTAACATCAAACTATTAAAAAAAGCTAGGTTCAAGTTCATAAAATTATATTATTTTTTATATTTCATCTAAAAGCTTATTTTATAATGTACTAAGTCCGTTTTTTGTTAATAAAAATTATTTATAAATACTTTTAGCAAACATTATTATCAATTTAAATAACACATAACAACATAACGTATTTTTAAACGTTAGGAACCAACATATGAATATCAATGATTTTTCTCCTTTAGTTTCAAATGTATCAGATTCAAATGTATCAGAATCAAAAGATAATGCGAATTTTAATACAGAAAAAGCTACTGATACCCAAGGTATTATTTCATTAAGTAATCTAAAAGTATTACTTGTGGATGATCAACATACATTTGTTGTTATGATGAAATCAATGCTTAATGCTTTGGGATTTAGTAAAATTGATATTGCTAACAATGCTGACCAAGCAATTAAAATATGCAAAAACAATACTTATGACGTTTATCTCTTTGATTATAATCTTGGACCAGGATTAAATGGCAGACAATTAATTGAATATCTAGATAAACAAAATAAGCTACCATACACTTCTGTTGTATTAATTGTAACTGGTGATAATTCTAGAGCCATGGTTTTAAGTGCGGTAGAACAAGAACCAGATGATTACGTAATAAAGCCTTTTTCACAATTACAATTCAAGCAAAGATTATTCAGAGCTATGACTAGACGTCGTATTTTAGAAAATGTGTATAAAGCCCAACATGAAAAAAATAATGACGACATGATTCAAGCATTAGAATGGCAATTATCAAACTCTACTCCATATGAAATATTTTGTCGTTGTTTACTTGCAAATTGTTATGTAAATATTAATAAATTTGATTTAGCCAAAGCCATTTTAAATGAAGGATTAAGTATGGTTGAATCAAGCTATTTACGACTAAGTCTAGGAAAAGTGTTGTACGAGGAAAAAAATTATTATGATGCAATAGAACAACTAGAACAAGTAATACAAAAGCACCCTCTTCTCATTGAGGCATTAAAATGCCTAACATATGCATATATTGATTCTGGTCAAACTAATTTAGCTATGCAAACTATAAAGAGAGCAGTTCTAATCTCACCAATGTCTGTTCCTCTTTTACAATTACAAATTGATATGTCCCTAAAAAGCCAAGATTATCTTTTAGCAAGAGATAGTATTGGTTTGTTGCTAGAAGTAAATAAATATTACCCAAAAGAAGTAGAAAATTTACTTAGTAGTTTTGTTCAATGTGAATTTCAATTTGTACAAAGTTCTGGTGATGCATATCATATATCCAACATGCAAAAACAAATCAGAAATGTTTTATCACGTTATAAAAAACACTTAGATCCAAATAAATTCAACTCCATTCTATTCGATTCTGTTTGTACTGCAAGAATTCAAATGATAAAAGGAGAAAATGGTAAAGGGAAAAGAACTTTATATAAGGCTTATACTACTTGCGAAGAACCTGAAAATATTTCTAGGTCTATAATGGGACATATTTTTCTAGGATTTCAACAAGTTGGTGAGTATGAAATTGCTGATCAAATAAAAAATACACTCTTAAAACCTGCCGCCAATGATAGTGACTCAGGTAACGATACATCTAATGAAATTTTTGAACATTGTATTAATACATATAAGCAAGACCAAAGCTTTATTGAAAAACAACAAAAATATAAAGAATTAAATTTAAGTGGAATTTCTGCATACAAAGAAGGCCATTTAAGCGAAGCATTGGAGTTCTTTAAAGAAGCACTAAAAAAAATCCCTACCAATACTAACGTTATGCTTAATAAAGTCCAGGTATTAATTGATCTATGTGACCAATATACATCAGTAAAAAATAATGAAAACAAACACAAACTAGCATCTTTATTAGGAGAAGCTGAACAAGGTCTTCAAACATTAGAAGGACTAAACTTAACAGCAGCACAACTAGAAAGAACAGGGAATTTAAGAAAAGATATAAATAACTTAAAAGCTAAATAAACAATACATTAATTATAAATAATTTTATACAGTATATTTTTATATACCTAAACAAATTTGAATTACCACATTTATTAATGTTGTAAATAAAAAGATCCCCAAATGGGGATCTTTAAAATTTACTTATATTTGTTTTTACTTAACTAATATATTAAGCATACGACGTAAAGGCTCTGCAGCGCCCCAAAGTAATTGGTCACCCACAGAGAACGCTGACAAATACTGACTTCCGAAATTAGTCTTACGAATACGTCCTACTGGAACTGATAAAGTACCTGTAACCTTAGCAGGAGTTAATTCATGAATGGTAGTTTCCTTATCGTTAGGAATTACCTTTGCCCATTGATTATGTGCTGCTAACATTTCATGAATCGATTCTACAGATACATCTTTCTTAAGCTTAATTAAGAATGATTGACTATGACAACGTAAAGAACTAATACGAACACAATTACCATCAACAGGAATTGTAGCAGGAGCTAAACCTAAAATCTTATTAGTTTCAGACATACCCTTCCATTCTTCTTTACTCTGACCATTAGGTAATTGAACATCAATCCATGGAATTAAAGAACCAGCTAAAGGAACCATAAATTCCTTAGTAGGGAAAGCCTCTGCTCTCATGGTATCACGTACATTCTTTTCAATTTCAAGAATTGCTGAAGCAGGATCTTTTAATTGATCGGCAACAGAACCGTATAAAGCACCCATTTGGCAAAGCAATTCACGCATATTCTTTGCACCTGCACCAGATGCTGCTTGATAAGTTGAAGATTGAATCCATTCAACAAGATCATTCTTAAATAATCCACCTAAACCCATTAACATAAGACTTACAGTGCAATTACCACCTACAAAGGTCTTAATACCTTTGTTTAGGGAATCTTCTATAACCTTACCATTTACAGGATCAAGAATAATCACTGCATTGTCTTCCATTCTTAAAGTGGAAGCAGCATCAATCCAATATCCCTGCCAACCTGTTGCCATGAGCTTTGCATACATGCTCTTAGTGTAATCTCCACCCTGACAAGTAACAATAATATCCATTGATTTGAGAGCATCAAGATTATTAGCATCTAATAAAACACCTGCGTCTTTACCACAAAATACAGGAGCTTTTTGACCAGCCTGAGAGGTAGTAAAAAACACTGGATCAATAGCTGCAAAGTCATTTTCTTCTTGCATGCGTCCCATTAGTACGGATCCAACCATACCACGCCAACCGATAAAACCTACTTTCTTCATGATTTACATTACACCGTAATTTACGCGATTATCAGCATCGCTATTAACAATACAATGATGGAAACATCATTGCACACAAATTTTTTCTTCCAATTATTAAGAATAACAATTAAATAGAGCTAATTAAAGATTGAAAGCCATACTATTTTAACAAAAAATAACAGTTTTTACTAAAAAAAAGTAATATTTATTCAAATCTTTTAATTCTCTAAATAGCAGTTAATTATTTGAATCTAAATTATTAGAACCACTATTAGTGCACTCTAAAATAACATGACGTTTTAATTCATAGTTAGTAACTGATAGATTAGCGGAAACAGTCCCTCCATTTTTGAAAATTAACTTTACTAATTCATTACCGCATAATGTTTGACTAATGTTTTTTTCTTGAAATTCTTTCTCTATTTCTTCTTTATTTTTACCTTTAAATAAAGAAGAATTAAATTCTACTTCAAAAACTACGTTATAATGTTCATCATATGCTAAACTAAGCACTTGAACATTACCATTAGGATCTTCTGCAGGAAGCTTGCTTTTAGCTGTCTCTAACTCACTTTTGATATCCGATGAAGAAGTAATCATTGGAATCACTTGCTGTCTAAAAGGCACATATAAAAGAAAACCTAAAACTACGCAAATTGTGTATAGAGCGTATTTTAAAAAACGAGATTTCATAATAAAGATTCCCATAATTCTATAAAAATTGAAGCTTAAGCCTCAATTTTTTGTTTTGTATTGGTAAGGATATATATTTAGAACAATATTTATAGCGATGTTAATTATAAAGACTCACAAACGCTATCTTAAATTTTGCTAAATATATTTTATACGATAAGTTGTGATTATATTTACAAAACTACAGCTTTAGCAAAATTTATTTAGTAAATATGGAGCTCTCAATGACTAGCATCTTAGGTAAGGACGCATCTGCGGAACAAACTATTAAATTATTTGGTGAAAATCTTAAAGAATTAGGACTTGAACTAGAGTTTACAGAAAAATTAAACCCTGCTGAAAATCTATACTCTGTTGTTTTGCAAGATAAAAATAACCCATCTATAAGAAGTAACGGTAAAGGAATGTCTTTACTAGCAGCTCAAGCTTCTGCCATAGGCGAACTTGCAGAAAGATTCTTAAATCAAGCATATTTTGAAGACTATTATCTAGGAGAAGATATTTCTACTAGAAATATTGCAAGATATAAAAATGAATCATGGGTTTCATATCCTAACTGCCTAAAATCAGGAGAAATAGTTAATACTCCTAAACTACTAGCATTAAGTAAGTTTTATTTAGCTGATGACCAAAGATACAATATTTGCTACGTAGCAGGTGAAGAATTTGAATCAGAAAAAGATAGAAAAGCCTGGTATAAAGCTGAATTTTGCAACAACTCATTGCTTTCCCCGAAAGAAGCAAATGATTTTTTTGAAATGCCTGAAGATCTGTTTTTACCATTACAATTATTCGGCAATGGTTTAAAACAAAAATTAATGTTACCAACAATTCTTCCTTTTACAGATAGAGTAACATCTAATGTTGATAGAGGTATATGCGCAGTCCCATTAATCAATGAACATGCTAAATTCAACATTGATATTGCCGAAATAAACGATACACAAGAAACAGATGATGACTCACTTTATACGTTTATTTCAGAACAAGAAAATAGATTTAAAGATAATTTACAACCAGAAGATCTAAAACAAATCGAAGATCTAGAAAAACAAAATATGGTTCTATTGCCCGTGCGTTACCTTGAAGGATGTTATTGTAGCAATGGAATGTGTGCTGGCAATAGTGAATATGAAGCAAAGGTACAAGGCTTATCTGAAATATGTGAAAGATTTGTACGTAAATTTCTTTATAGTAAAATAATGCCTGAAGAGATACCTAATTTACCATTAAAATTTAAAAACAGAATTGGGTGTTACAAAGATTTACTATGCGGATCCAATAGAGCTTTACCAATAATCCCTGATGATTTTATAAGTATTAATTTCCAAAAATGTGCAAGTACAATTCAAGAAATTAAAAAACATGGATATGAAATTACTTGTTACGACGGTTCTTTATGCGGAATATTCCCTGTGACTGCCGTTCTTCTTTCAAAAACTGAAAATGATAATAAGCTATATAAACTTTCTATCGGTGCACACCCTGATATGCAAATTTCCCTTGAAAGAACACTTACAGAAATGTTTCAAGGGGTCATGTGGAATACGATAGATTTACAAAAATTTGATGAAAACTATGCACCTAAGGAAGAAGATTGTATTGATCACTCCGAAGATGAAGATTATGAAGAAATTCCAAATTACACAGCTTTTAACTTTGTAGGTAATTTTATTGATGGCAGCGGCACTCCATTTAAGAGTTTCTTTGAAAATCAAAGTGAAATTGACTTTGTTGATTGGTCATTCAAAAATCATTCAACAAAAGAACAATACATGTTTTTGCTGCAAAAATTAGCAAACTTTGGAAAAACTGTATACTGCTATGATGTTTCCTATAAAGACATTTATGCTTATCGACTCATTGCACCTAACTTCTCTGAAATATACAGATTAAACTATGAAGAATATGAATCCGAATTAATGAATATGAAAGAAGTAAAATCACTTATTGAATGTTCAAAATTTAATAAAAAAGAATTTAAACAATTTGCTGAAAGTTTAGATCTAACAAATGGTAATCCTAGCAATGATTTTCACGTAAGATGTGGTTTAATCCAAGAAGAAAATAATGAAGATCATTATTTTGGATGGGGAACAAACGAAATAAAGCTTCTAGCATCATTTAATTCTAAAACGGCTCAAAAAGAAGCAATGTACTATATCAATGAATATTTCAGTGAAGATCTCAAAGGTGAAAGTACGGAAGTAACATATTTCAAATGTATTACTGAAATACTAGAATATATGCAAAAACATAATATTAAAGATCCTAATAATGTGAACCTAATGATATCAAAATTCAATAAAGAAATTATAGAAAACTCAAAAAAATACATAAAATTAGGTGCACCTTTTAGCTTTTTACCTTCACCCGGAAAAAATCTAGAAAATATTCACACACAAAGTAAACTTACGGAAATTTACATAAATATGATTAAATTAAATACAAATTAACATCTAATATACAGAATAATGTAAATTTATTACATAACAATACTACAAATAAATTTGATCTATATCAAATTACAACTTTTTTTATTGATATATAATTTAGGAAATTAGATAAATGAGTTTAGAAAAAGACCTTAGCACATGTTGCTTAACATCGGAAGAATTAGCAAAGGCATCCGAAAGTATAACAGAACATAAGGCGACCAAACCTTTTTGGAAAGCTTTATTAATGGCAATTAATGCTGGTGCATTTATAGCTTTAGCATTTATGTTTTATACAACAGCTTTAGCTGATGGACATGGAAAATTAATTGGTGGTTTATGCTTTTCCCTTGGCTTAATATTTTGTGTAATTTTAAGTGGTGAATTATTTACATCTTCAACACTAACGCTTGTTGCAAAAACAGCAAAGTTAGTAACTTGGAGACAAGTACTTACAAATTGGTGCACAGTATATTTTGGAAACCTTTTGGGTGGATTACTTATTGTATTATTGGTAATGCTTTGCAGACAATATAATGCTTTCGATGGACATTGGGGTGAGGTAATTTTAAATACAGCACAGCATAAATTACACCACATGCATCCAGGTGAAAATTATTGGCGTGGTTTCACAGAAGCGCTAGTCATGGGCATATTTTGTAATATAATGGTATGTGGAGCTGTATGGTTGAGCTTTGCAGGTAAGTCACTAACTGATAAAATGTTAGCAATGGTTCTACCTGTAGGTATGTTTGTAGCATCTGGATTTGAACATAGCATTGCGAATATGTTTATGGTACCAGCTGGTATAAGTATTCTAAACTTTGCAGAACCGGAATTCTGGTCGCACTTAGGAGTTGATCCCCTTAAGTACGCCGATTTGACAATAGTAAATTTTATTGTCAATAACTTAATCCCAGTGACAATAGGCAATATCATTGGCGGAGGCTTAATGATAGGCGTATATAACTGGTATGTAAATTGTCGCGCTGGCCACAAAAAGGCTTAAAGCGTACTTAACTACCTAAACCAATAGAGGTAAAAAAAATGGCAGAACTTAATGAGCTTCAAAAAGTAGCTTGGGAAGGCTTCGCACAAGGAGCTTGGCAGGAATCAATCGATACCCGCGATTTTATTCAGACTAACTACACCCCATATGAAGGTGATGAATCATTCCTCCAACCAGCAACAGAAGCAACAACCAAGCTTTGGAACAAGGTTATGGAAGGCATTAAGATTGAAAATTCAACTCATGCTCCATTAGATTTTGATCCAGATACTCCATCAACCATCACCTCTCACAAACCTGGCTACATTGACCAGAGTCTTGAACAGATCGTTGGCTTGCAGACTGATGCTCCATTAAAGAGAGCAATCATGCCATTTGGCGGTATCCGCATGATTAAAACATCTTGCGAAACATACGGCAAACCTTTCAATAAAGATGTTGAAAAGATTTTTACAGAATACAGAAAAACTCATAACCAGGGTGTATTCGATGTTTACACAGCAGGCATTAGAAACTGTCGTAAAAGCGCTGTCTTAACTGGTTTACCAGACGCTTATGGTCGTGGTCGTATCATCGGTGATTACCGTCGTATAGCTCTTTACGGTATTGATGCACTTATGAAAGACAAGTTCAAGCAATACAACTCTTATCAAGATCAGCTTGAACATCCAAAGGATGAAAGAGAACTTGAAGATGTTATCCGTGCTCGTGAAGAAATCAACGATCAGTACAAAGCATTAGGTCAATTAAAAGAAATGGCAGCTTCTTATGGTTGCGATATTTCTGGCCCAGCTAAAACAGCAAAAGAAGCTATGCAAGCTACTTATTTCGGTTACCTAGCTGCAGTTAAGTCTCAGAATGGTGCTGCTATGTCTTATGGTCGTACAGCTTCATTCCATGATATCTATATTGAACGTGATATCAAGAAGGGAATTTTAACTGAATCACAAGCTCAAGAACTTGTTGACCACATGATCATGAAGCTTCGTATGGTTCGTTTCTTACGTACCCCAGAATACGATACACTATTCTCTGGCGACCCAATTTGGGCAACAGAATCATTAGGTGGTATGGGTCTTGATGGTCGTACTCTTGTAACAAAGAGCAGCTTCCGTTACCTTAATACTCTTTATACAATGGGTACTTCTCCTGAACCAAACATGACTATTCTTTGGTCAGAAAAGTTACCTGCTGCATGGAAGAAGTTCTGCGCTAAGGTTTCAATTGAAACTTCATCAATTCAATATGAAAATGATGATTTAATGCGTCCTGATTTTAATAGTGATGACTATGCTATTGCTTGTTGCGTATCTCCAATGGTAATCGGCAAGAGAATGCAGTTCTTCGGTGCTCGTGCTAACCTTGCAAAGACTCTTCTATACTCCATCAACGGTGGTATTGATGAACGCTTAAAGATGCAGGTTGGTCCTAAGACTGATCTTCCTCAGGGTGAATACCTCGAATACAATGATGTATTAGCACGTGTTGACCACTTTATGGATTGGTTAGCAACTCAATATGTTACTGCATTAAATATCATTCACTACATGCATGACAAATATGCTTATGAAGCAGTACAGATGGCTTTACATGACAGAGACGTAGTTCGCACTATGGCTTGTGGTATTGCTGGTCTTTCTGTTGCAGCAGATTCATTATCTGCAATTAAGTATGCAAAGGTTAAGGCTGTTCGTGATGAAGATGGCGTAGCTACTTCATTTGATATTCAAGGCGACTTCCCTAAGTATGGTAACAATGATGACCGCGTAGATTCTATTGCTTGTGATCTTGTTGAACGCTTTATGAAGAAGATTCAGAGTCGTGTAACATATCGTAATGCTACCCCTACTCAGTCAATCTTAACTATTACTTCAAACGTTGTTTACGGTAAGAAGACTGGTAATACTCCTTGTGGCCGTATTGGTGGTAAGCCATTTGGTCCTGGTGCAAACCCAATGCATGGCCGTGATGTTAAGGGCGCTGTAGCTTCTTTAACTTCAGTAGCAAAGCTTCCTTTTGCATACGCTAAGGATGGTATTTCATATACATTCTCTATCGTTCCAGCTGCATTAGGCAAGGAAATGAATCAGCAGGATAAGAATCTTGTAGGTTTACTTGATGGTTATTTCCACCACTCTGCAGACCACGAAGGCGGTCAGCATTTAAATGTTAACGTATTAAACCGTGAAACATTACTTGATGCTCAGCAGAATCCTGAAAAGTATCCAATGCTTACAATTCGTGTATCTGGTTATGCAGTTCGTTTCAACTCTTTAACTAAAGAACAGCAGGACGACGTAATTACTCGTACCTTCACTCAGTCTCTTTAATTAGTTGATTTATGAAAAAACGCCCTACGGGGCGTTTTTTTTATGACAAATAATATTATTTTGCACTTTTAAAATATATGATAGTTCTCATATACGTATACGATCCAATAAATACTACAAATAAAAAATCAAACCTTTATTTTCCTTACAGTTTTTTTGCTAAAAAAAAATAAAACTATTACAATTATTCTACCGAGTTGATATAACTCTATAGGATATAAAAATGTCAAAATATTTATTGATAATTACTTTGTGCCTTCTAACTGTTGGCTGCAGTATTACATCTTCAAAAAACCCACAATTTTATCAAGAACAAAATAAAATTTTAGCTACAAAAAACAATTTTAAAATATCTGGAAAAATTGCGATTATAAATAATACCCAAAAAATTAGCACATACTTAAATATTGAGGTTTTAGACAATACTTATCTAATTTACCTAACGGACATTACAGGAAGTACTATTTTTAAACTTACCAAAGACAAAAACAAAGCAGAGCTAATAGATAAGGATGGTAATATTCATACTGGCGATAATGCAAACAAATTAGTTAAAGAACTAACTAATATAGATTTACCTTGTGACGATTTACCTTTTATTTTAAAAGGCAATCCATTAGATTTTAAGCACACTAACGCGGCAGATGGTAGCCTTGAATCAGTTGATTATAACGATATGCATATTGAATATCAAAACTACATGGAACAAAACAATTTAATATTACCTAGAAACATAAATATTACTGGTTCCGAATTTACTTTAAGGATAAAAATTAATTCATGGGAAATATAAGCTCTTGGCCTGCACCGGCAAAAATCAATTTATTTCTGCATATCAATGGTAGAAGAGAAGATGGATATCATGAGTTGCAAACGGTATTCATAATACTAGATCATGGCGATAATTTAACATTTACAGAAGTACTAGATAATACCATAACCATTTTACCTAATTTAGGTTTTCCACAAGAAGAAAATATAGTTTACAAAGCTGCTATGCTACTTAGAGAACAAACTAAATGTCAAAAAGGTATAACCATAAAAGTAAATAAGCAAATTCCTATGGGGGGCGGCCTTGGCGGTGGTTCTAGCGATGCTGCAACAACTTTAATTGCACTCAATGAAATTTGGCAATTAGGCTTAACAATAGATACACTAGCAATGTTAGGTAGAAAACTCGGTGCAGATGTACCAGTTTTTGTGAAAGGTAATAGTTCTTTTGCAGAAGGTGTTGGTGAAAAATTAACAGCTTATAATATTGCTGAAAATTACTATTTAGTAGTAACTCCTAAAAATACTAATATTTCAACAAAAAAAATTTTCACACATAAAGATCTGCAAAGAAACACTCCAAAGCTTGATATAAAAGACATTAGCTTTTCAACAACACACAATGATTGCGAAATTTTGGTTAAAAAATATTATCCAGAGGTTGCAAAATCACTGCTTTGGTTGTTAAAATACGCGCCATCAAGAATGACTGGAACAGGAGCTTCCTGTTTTGCAGAATTTTCTGATAAAAATTTGGCTTTAAAGGCTCTTTCAGAGATGCCAAACAGCCTAAACGGCTTTGTTGCAAAAGCTTGTAATATTTCACCATTATATGAAGCTTTACAAGAATTTCGCAACAAAAGTCAAGCTTAAGTATGCACTCACCAACCGAACCACCAGAGGTTAAAATCGTGCCAGATATGAAGATATTTGCAGGTAACGGAACACCGGACCTTGCACAAAAAATAGCAAATCAGCTTTTTACAAAATTAGGTAATGCTACCGTTGGACGTTTCAGCGATGGCGAAATCCAGATCCAGATTAACGAAAATGTACGTGGCGGAGATATCTTCATCATCCAGTCTACTTGTGCACCTACTAACGATAATCTAATGGAACTCATTGTTATGATTGATGCTATGCGTCGTGCTTCAGCAGGTCGTATAACAGCTGTTGTTCCATACTTTGGTTATGCAAGACAAGATCGTCGTTTACGTTCTGCTCGTGTACCTATTACTGCAAAAGTTGTTGCTGATTTACTTTCAAGTGTTGGTGTTGACCGTGTGTTAACAGTAGACCTTCACGCAGAACAAATTCAAGGTTTCTTTGATGTTCCAGTAGATAACTGTTTTGGTAGCCCAATCCTTGTAAAGGATATGCAGAACCACAACTTCGAAAATCCTGTAGTTGTATCTCCTGATATTGGTGGCGTTGTTCGTGCTCGTGCTATTGCAAAACTTCTTGATGATACAGATATTGCAATTATTGACAAGCGTCGTCCACGTCCAAATGTATCTGAAGTTATGCATTTAATTGGTGAAGTTGAAGGCAGAGATTGTATCATTGTTGATGATATGATTGATACTGGTGGCACTCTTTGTAAGGCTTCTGATGCTCTTAAGGCACGTGGTGCAAAGAGAGTATTTGCTTACGCAACTCATCCAGTACTTTCAGGTTCTGCATGCAAGAATATTGCTGAATCAAGTATTGATGAAGTAATTGTAACAGACTCAATTCCATTATCAGAAGAAGTTAAAGCTACTGGTAAGGTTCGTGTATTAACATTAGCTCCAATGCTTGCTGAAGCGATTCGTCGTATTTCTAATGAAGAATCTATTTCAGCTATGTTCAGTGCTTAATCTTAATAAAAACTGACTATCTATATACAGGTACTTTATAAAAGTACCTGTATAAATTTGAATATAATATTCACACAAATTCAGAATAAATCATTATTTATAATAATAAGAATGTAGGCTTTTTTAGATAATCTATTTCCTTTTAAAATATAACACTCAACTTACTATTTCTTCAATCCTTTTAGTTCATCTAAATAATTTTAAAGAATATAAAACATTTTATTTAATTATGGCTGTTGTCTATAGTAAATTCATCACACCATTTGATTGCAAAATCAATATATAATCTTGAATATATTTCATTTGAATTGTTTCTAGTTACATTTAATTCATAAATAAAGATTAAAGGTAAATCAAACTATCGATAATTGTCTTTACAACATAAATAACGCCCAAAAATAGTTTTTAAACTTATTATTAGGCATTATAAATACGTTATTCTTTTTAAAGAATAATTATTATTTAAGTATTTGAGCAATAAATATAATTGTTCTTAAATTTTTGCTAAAGAATTTAAGAGCTTATTTTGAATTCCATTGAATCCACCATTGCTCATAACAATAATCACATCTCCAAACTTTGCTTTATCAACAATGTTTTTTAGCATTTCTTCAAAATTATGACATACTTTAAAACGATCTCCATTTGAAAGTTCATCCGTATTCCATTTCAAACCATCTGGTGCAAACATGTAAATATTGTCAGCCGAATTGAAAGCGTCCGCCAATAATTCATGATTAACCCCCATCTTCATGGTATTTGATCTTGGCTCAAACACTGCTGTTATATGAGTATCTGTTCCTACCATTTTCCTCAAACCGTCTAGGGTTGTTTTAATTGCCGTTGGATGATGGGCAAAATCATCATACACTCTAATACCTTTAACCTCACCTTTTAACTCAAGTCTGCGCTTTGGCATTATGAACTCACCTAAAGCAGCTATAGCAGTTTCATAACTAATACCAATATAATTAGCAGCTTCTAAGGCCATCAATGCGTTGTGAACATTGTGCAAACCGACTCCTGTCCAACAAACCTTACCTAAGGTTTTATTCAAATTATCTTTAACAAGAAATTCTCTGCCATCATCAGTAATAAGTTCATAATTAAGTTTTGCGCCAGCTCCTCCAACCTTAACCAAATTAGACCAACACCCCATTTCTATAACTTCATCTATAGCTTTGTCATTATTTGGAATAATAACCTCTCCATTACCAGGGATAATACGAACTAAATGATGAAATTGTTTTTGGATCGCCGCAATATTCTCAAAAATATCCGCGTGATCATATTCTAGGTTATTAAGAATTTGCACAAATGGCTTATAGTGAACAAACTTCGAACGCTTATCAAAAAATGCACAATCATATTCATCTGCTTCAATAACAAAAAATGGATCCTTTCCTATACGAGCAGAAGTATCAAAATTACCAGGAACACCACCAATTAAAAAACTAGGTGATAACCCCGCATATTCTAATATCCAAGCAAGAATACTAGACGTAGAAGTTTTACCATGAGTACCTGCGACTGCTAATACTTTACGTGTATTAAGAACGTGATCCTCAAGCCATGCAGGTCCTGATGTATATGGCAAATTATTGTTTAAAATATATTCTACACAAGGATTTCCTCTTTTCATTGCATTACCAATAATTACAATATCAGGCATCGGTGTCAATTGAGAAACATCGAACCCTTCTGTTATTTCAATCCCCTTTTCTTCAAGCATTGTGCTCATAGGAGGATAAACATTAGCATCAGAACCTGTAACCTTATGTCCTAACTGCTTAGCAATAACAGCGATACCACCCATAAACGTACCACAAATACCTAAAATATGTACATGCATAATAAATTCCTAAATATTAATTTGTTTACGATTATATCCGTAATACCCTATAAGATACATGATATAAATCTATTTTAAAAGAATACCCATAATAATTCACCAACTGTAACTTATACCCAAAACTTTGATTTTTTGCATAAGGTTGAAAACACGTTAAAAATACCAAGGTAATTTTACAAATAAACTAAAACTATTACTAATTTATTAGTAAAAATAAAAAAGTACAAGTTCATAATTTTGTATACAAATTACAATCTAAAACCATAATCTACATACAATAACCCCCTGAGCAAAATAAAAGGCCAAACTCATAATAAAATGAATTTGGCCTTTATAGAAACAGAATTTTTTTATTTAATTTACACTTTTATTTTCAAAATAAAGATGTTTAAAAGAAAATAAATATTACTCACATTCAAGGTATCTGCTCATCGCACGGCTATAATGTGATTCAAAACCATCTTTAGTTTTTATAATTGTATATATTGGTATATTTCTTTCATTAGCATACACCAAAGCTTTTTCAGATCCCATTACCATAAATCCAGTATCTACAGCATCAGTCCAAAGAGCTGTTGGACCAATTACAGTTACAGATACTGTATTATGTTCAATTGGTCTGCCTGTATTTGGATCAATAATATGAGACTCCCTCTTCCCATCTTTGCTAATTATAAAATTACGATAACTACCAGATGTTGAAATTGCTTGACCTTTTGTACATACAGGAATTTCTAGACGTTGCCCAACCTGCTGCTCTGTTGTTGGATGTTCTATAGCTACCACCCAATCAGTGCCACGACTATTAACACCTTTAGTTCTAATTGCACCAGCAACAGAAACCATATAGTTTTGAACACCATGATTATCCATCAATTGAGCAAGCTTATCAGCGCCGAATCCTTCACCAACGGTAGCAAGATCAACATAAAGATCAGGAATATCTTTACGTACTGTTGCTTTATCAGCACTAATCTCAACATGGAGTTTATCTAAACCAATTAATTTTTTAGCTTCTAAAATTTCCTGTTCTGTTGGTTCATGAGTAAACTTCTGTGGACCAAATCCCCAAGCATTCACCAATGGACCAACTGTTACATCAGTTGCACCATTTAAATCATGGCCAGATCTTAAACTTTCAACAAACACATCAGCCAAATCTTGTGATATTTCAAAAGGTTCTACAGATTTGCTTTGGTTAAATTTTGAAAGCATACTTTTTTTATCAAAAGTAGACATTTCTTTATTGATTTTATCTAATACTTTTTCAGAATCATATTTCAACTGTTCTGCGCCACCTGGATATTCACCTACAACGGTAATATTGTAGAAGGTGCCCATTGTTCGACCACCGACCTTAACTTCATTTTTTGGGGTACTACCTAGATCACAACTAGTTAAACAGCAAATACTAACTGTTAGTAATGATACACCTAGGCATCTTAGTAAAAGTTTTTTCATACTTAATTCCAATATAACAAATTTAAAATTTTGGATTATCTGAGCTTTATTGTGCAGATTGATCCTTATTCTTTGCTTTTTTTCTTTCTTCTAAATGATTTTTAATTCTGCGTGTAAAACAAGGCTTCTCGCAAGAACATTCTCTTTCAATTCCGACTGTACCTAAACCACCACATGAACCGTGAATTACTTTATGTTGAATAATGTAGCCTATCGCTAAAAGAAGAAAGAAGAGTACGAAACCAATAAAGGTATACAGAAATATAATCACAACAAAACTCTCAAAAATTGATACTAACTTCAAATTTTAACACAAAGATGAAACTATTTCATGTATATACATTTTTTAACAAATTTATTGATTAAAAATTAAAAAAAAATAATTTAAGTAAAAGCACTTACATTCCTCATACATAACTTGTATAAATAATTAAATTTTATGAACCTTCATCTATAACTAAAAAAACTTTTTAGATTTATGTTTTTGTATTAAAAACTCGCCATTTTTGTTAAAATAACACACAAAACAACAATGAATTATTGTTACTTAAATTAATAGATATACACAAGGCATAATCATGCGAACTAGCAAGTTTTTACTATCAACACTAAAAGAAACTCCGGCTGAGGCGTCTGTCGCAAGTCATCAATTAATGCTAAGAGCAGGTCTTATTCGTCAATTAGCATCAGGCTTATATATTTGGCTTCCTACAGGCCAAAGAGTATTACAAAAAGTTCAAAACATCATCCGTGAAGAAATGAATAAATCTGGAGCTCTTGAAGTTAATATGCCTGTTGTACAACCTGCAGAATTATGGCAAGAATCAGGACGTTGGGAACATTATGGCCCTGAACTTTGCCGTTTTAAAGATCGCAAGGAAAACAGTTTTGTACTAGGACCTACACACGAAGAAGTAATCACGTATCTTGCAAAATATGAAATAAAAAGTTACAAACAACTTCCTATGAACCTTTATCAGATCCAAACTAAATTTAGAGATGAAGTAAGACCTAGATTTGGTGTAATGCGTGGTAGAGAATTCATTATGAAGGATTCATACTCTTTCCATTTAACAAAAGATAGCCTACATGAAACGTATGATCTCATGTATAACACCTATTGTAATATATTTAACCGTTTAGGCTTAAATTTTAGACCAGTTGAAGCAGATACAGGATCTATTGGTGGCAATCATTCACATGAATTCCAAGTGTTAGCAGATGCAGGTGAAGATATTATTGCATTCTCCACTGAATCTAGCTATGCGGCAAATATTGAAATGGCAGAAGCCGTTATGCCAAACATCAAGCGTAATGCAGCATTAAAGACCATTGAAAAGATATCCACACCAAACTGTCGTAGTGTTTCAGAAGTAGCACAATTTTTAAATATTTCAGAAAAAATAGTCAGCAAATCATTAATTGTTCATGGTATTGATACTAACGGTAATAAAAATTTAGTGATGATTGTTCTCAGAGGAGATCATGAATTAAATGAAATAAAAGCTGAAAAAATTGACGGTGTATTTAGCCCATTAACAATGGCCACTGAAGAAGAAATTAAAATTGCAACTGGCTCAACCCCAGGTTCTTTAGGTCCAGTAGGTTTCAAGGGAAGAATTATTGTTGATAGATCAGCTTCTGTATTAAGTGATTTCTACTGTGGAGCAAATGAAACAGGATTCCATTTATCAGGAGTTAATTGGGACAGAGATATTCCTAATTTTGAAGTAGCTGATGTACGTTGTGTTGTAGAAGGCGATCCAAGTCCAGATGGAAAGGGAACATTAGTATTAAAGCATGGTATTGAAGTTGGCCAAGTATTTGAATTAGGTACAAAATACTCTGAAGCTATGAGTTGTACAGTCCTCGATGAATCAGGCAAAAATATACCTATGGAAATGGGATGTTATGGTATTGGTGTAACTCGTGTTATTGCGGCAGCTATTGAACAAAACCATGATGATAAAGGTATTTTATGGCCAAAATCCATGTCTCCATTCCAAGTGGCTATTATTCCTATCAATTATTCTAAGAGTAAAGTTGTTGCTGATGAAGCAGATAAGCTCTATAAGCAATTAACTGAGAAAGGTTATGAAGTAATACTAGATGACCGTAAGGAAAGACCTGGTGTTATGTTCGCCGATATGGAACTTATAGGCATTCCACACATCGTTATTATTGGTGAAAAAGCTCTTGCCGAAGGTATGGCAGAATATGAAGACAGATCAAAGTGTGATAAGGTTAAATTACCAATTAACCAAATTATGTCTCATATTGAAGATGTACTTAAAAACTAAAATTTATTTTTTATAAATCATGTAAAAGGTATTCTTTATTCATCAAAGAATACCTTTTATTTATTTACTAAAAGTTTGATGCTTTATATATCTTAATAAAACTTTCTTGACTAATATCTGTCTTTAAGACATAAAAATAGCTATCTAAATACCTTTTTCCGACATGACATAGTAAACTATAATTACATACTTTTAATGAGGATTAGCTATGAGAATATGTATGTTACTAACGTTGCTTATAGCAGTATTTTGCATAAATGCTTGTAATAAATACCAAATAACCAACGCCGATTTAGCTGAAGATTTAAAAAAGCAGATACCACCAGATATTAATAAACTACATACTCAAAGTATCATACCTAATGCCGATGGCAACGGAATTGACGTGTTATTTGAACTTAATAGTGATGTACTAACATTAAAAGATAACCCAAGCTATGCTGCTACTTACGTAACAATGCTACCAGATGTTTTTTTAGGAGCATTTTGTGATGGCAAAAAGGTTAAGCCTAACATGCATAAATATGTAAATACTAAAAATTATTTAAATATTCAGATTAATGATGCTAACGATGAACAATTGCTTTTACTAAAACTTACCCCTGAATATTGCATCAACTATGGCATTAATAATTTTGATGCAAGTACCGCTTTTAAAAAACAATTAAAGCAGGGCTATTATGATGAAAATTTCTTAAATATTTTTTATGTTCCCCTAATGAATAAAGCCCTTCCAAGCAAAGTAAATGACCAACTAACAGTTACCCATGCAGTTGCTGGTCCTGGTTCAAAACTCTATATATATCTAAGTTATGAACCTAAAAATAATGAAACAATGGATGTGGCAATTAACAATCTTAATCAAGAAATCCAAACAATTTATGCATTAACATGTAAAAATAAAGATTCTCGAAGATTAATTGGTATGCTTGATGAGTTTAGTTGGTTTGGATCAATAAATGATAAAGAAGTAACAAAACTAACTGCTAGTAAAACTTGTAATTAAATTCATTAAAAAGCAGAATTTTAAATTCTGCTTTTTTTATTAAAACTTACCGTCTTCCATTAATTTAATTAATTTAACCACTGCACTAGTGCACATCATTAAATCAGCTTCAGATATAATAAATGGAGGATATATATATATTATATTTCCAAATGGACGAAGCCACACACCTTCCTCAACAAAAAATGATTGCATTTTTGGAGTATTGACATTTTCATAAAGCTCAATTACTCCAATTGCTCCTAGGACTCTCACTTCCTTAACAATTATAGAATTACTAAGAACATTAAGTTCTCTAAGTAATATTTTTTCAATATTCTTAACAGCGTTTCGCCAATCATAACTAAACAACACATCAATACTTGCATTAGCACAAGCGCAAGCCAAAGGGTTAGCCATAAAAGTTGGTCCATGCATCATAACCTTTGCTGGACTAGCACTAATTGCATTTTTTACCTTGTCATTACACAAAACAGCGCTTAATGTCATAAAACCCGCAGTAAGGCCTTTACCAACGGTCATAATATCTCCGGCAATTTGCGCATATTCACTAGCAAACATAACTCCGGTACGACCAAATCCTGTAGCAATTTCGTCAACTATAAATAATATATCGAATTCATCACAAAGAGCCCTTATTTCGCGTAGATATTGAGGATGATAAAAATTCATACCTCCTGCACCTTGAACAATAGGCTCAATTATAAATGCTGCTACTTCATGCTCATGTTCAACAAATAATTTTCTTAATTCTGTAGCCTTTTCAGATAACCACTCACCATCAAAAGAAATATTAGGTCTTGGTGCAAAAATTTGCTGTGGAGTATACGTTTTATAAACTGTATTTATTCCGCCATCAGGATCTGTTACGGACATTGCACCTAATGTATCACCGTGGTATCCACCTTTAACAGTCATAAACTTTGTTCGTTTCGGACGTTTTACACACTGATATTGAATTGCCATTTTTAACGCAATTTCAACAGCTACAGAACCACTATCACTTAAAAAAACATAATCTAAACCTTCAGGACTTATATCAACTAACTTTTTGCAAAGATTAGTAGCAGGATCATGCCTAATTCCTGCAAACATTACATGTGACATGTCACCAAGTTGTTTAATTATCGCATTCTTAATATATTCATTTCCGTATCCATGCAAACATGCCCACCAGCTCGACATACCATCAACAAGTCTTTTACCATTATCCAAATAAAGATTGGTACCTTCAGTTTTAACTACGTGATATGTAGGAATAGGATCAGTTAATGATGTGTAAGGGTGCCAAACATGTTTTAAATCAAATTCTTCAAGTTTATTGTTCATATTTTGTACAACTGTAAAGTTTATTTAATAAAAATTATTGACAGTATACTCTCTTATACTAAACTTCTCTTAAAAATATTTATAGGAGTTTGCAAAATGGACAATATTCGCTACAACTGGACCGTGGCTGAAATTAAAGATTTACTTATGAAGCCTTTTCTTGAATTAGTTTTTGAGGCTCAAAAAATACATCGTCAACATTTTACGCCTAACGAAGTACAAGTAAGTTCACTGTTGTCAATTAAATCTGGTAGTTGTCCTGAAGACTGCAAATACTGCCCCCAAAGTGCTCACCACAACACTGGAGTTCAAAAAGAAAAACTGCTAGATTTAAATACAATTTTAGAAAGAGCAAAGCTTGCCAAAGACAGCGGTGCAACACGTTTTTGCATGGGTGCTGCATGGCGAGATCCTAAAGATTCTGATATGCCCTTTTTAAAAGAAGTAATAAAAATGGTAAAAGCTTTAGGACTTGAAACTTGTATGACTTTGGGCATGCTTAATGAAAAACAAGCTCAAGAATTGAAGGCCGCAGGATTAGATTACTATAATCATAACATAGACACATCTCCTGAATTTTACAAAGAAATTATTACTACTAGAACATTTGAAGATCGCATGGAAACATTAAAATTAGTTCGTAATGCGGGAATAAAAATTTGTTCAGGTGGTATTGTTGGTATGGGAGAAAGCCTAACAGATAGAGCTAGCTTTTTAAAAGCTCTTGCTAATCTAACACCTCATCCTGAATCTGTACCAATTAATTTACTAGTAAAAGTTAAGGGAACTCCATTAGAAGACGCACCTGATGTTGACCCTATTGATTTTATCAGAATGATTGCCGTTGCTAGAATAATTATGCCTGACTCTTTTGTTAGATTATCAGCTGGACGCAAAAGCTTATCGGATGAGGCTCAGGCTCTTTGCTTTATGGCTGGTGCAAATTCAATATTTTATGGTTGCAAGTTATTAACAACAGAAAATGCAAGTGAAAACTCCGATGAATATTTACTTCATAAATTAGGTGTAAAAACAACATTAAGACATTCTCAAGATACCCCATTAGATAATCAAAAGGATATTTATGAAGCTTTACATGACAATTTAGCAGATCACAAATGCTTCAAGCTCGTGGATAAAGAAAATGATTAAAGAAATATTCAACGACATATTTGATTTAAAACAAATTCTTTTACAAAAAAAAAGCTCCGGTATGTATAGATCATGTCCTGTTGTTAAAAAAATTAGTTCTAGATTAATATCAATTAATAATAAAAATTATATAAACTTTGCCTCTAATGATTATTTAGGATTGTCAGATCATCCAAAACTAATTAATGCATTACATGAAGGTATAAATCTTTATGGAGCTGGCACCGGTGCAAGTGCTCTCGTCACAGGTTTTACAGAAGCACATAACAATCTTTCACTCAAGCTTTCTGAACTTACTGGAAAGAAAGGAATTTTGCTATTTAATTCAGGTTTTGCAGCAAACCAAGCATTGATTAAGGCTTTCATAGATTTAAAAGCTGATTTGGTTTTAGATAAACTAGTACATGCATCAATGCAAGATGCTGCATCAAGAAGTACAAATTTTCATAGATTTCAACATCAGAATTTAAATAAAGCAGAAGAGCTTATTTCCAAACTACCAAAAGCTGTATTATTTACAGAAGGTGTTTTCAGTATGGATGGAGATATAACAGATATTGCTGAAATTAACAAGATTTGTAACAAATATAATACTCCGCTAGTTCTTGATGATGCACATGGATTTGGAGTAATTGGAGAATATGGGAAAGGGTCACTTTTTACTCAAAATTTAACATACAATAATGCTGATGTTTATATGGGAACTTTAAGCAAAGCTTGTGGACTAAGTGGCGCATTTATAGCTACAGATGAAGATCTTGCTGCATACATGGTAAATACAAGCCGTGAATATATCTATTCTACATCCGCACCAGCTTTTTTAGCACATGCTACTATAACAGCACTTGATATTATTCATGATGGAAATGAATTAAGAGAACACCTTTTCAATCTTATAAAGATTTTTAAAAATGAAATAAATCAAGAACTAATTCAGTTATCAAACTCACAAACATCAATCCAACCTATAATTATTGGTGACACGCAAAAAATGCTAGCTGTAGCAAATTATCTTAAGGAAAAAGGATTATGGTGTGGGGCAATTAGACCACCTACTGTACCTATTAATACAGCAAGACTTCGTATTACTATTACAGCAGCACATACAGAAAATGATATTCATCAATTAACAGAAGCATTAAATGAGGCATGCAATAAAATTGGATAGTAATCAAGTATCAACTAAATTTAATAAGGCTGCTAGCAATTATAGTTCCTTAGCTAAAATTCAAAGGATAATTGCTAACAATCTTATTAAGAGAATACCTTATAATTTTACTTCTGGGTTGGATATAGGTTGTGGGCCTGGAGTTAATTTTACAGATCTATTACAACATACAAATAGCTTAGTTGGTATTGATTTAGCCAAAGAGATGGTCAATATTGCCAACTCTTTAAATATTTCAAATACAAAAACAATAGAAGGAAATGCTGAACATACACCTTTTAAAAATAAGGAGTTTGATCTTATATTTTCCTCATTAGCGCTACAATGGTGTTGCTTTGATAAGGCAATTAATGAAATTCTTAGAATAGGAAAATCTCATTGTTTTATTGCTTTAAGTATTCCTTTAGAAGGAACACTTGCTGAATTAAATGCAACCTTTCATAACATTGGATTAGGAACTAGAATAAATTCATTTACTAATTTAGATGGAATAAAGAAAGTCCTAATAAAGTTACAACAAAACAATATAAATATAGAAGAATATACCTATATAGATAAATTTAGTAATATTCCTAGTTACTTAGCATCCATCAGATCTATTGGAGCTAATTGTACGCAAAACCAAGAGCAATTAATAACCAAATCCCAATACCAAAAACTTATGCATTCCTTAGAGAATCAGTTAATTCAAAACGAAACACTTATTCATACTTATAAAATTGCTTATATTATGGGATATATCAATGCTAATTAATAAGAAATTTGTTTTCTTCACATGCATGTATATATTGATAAAAAATGTATAATAAACTTAATTATTAATGTACTTTATGGAAAGTTTGGATGAAAATTAAAATTATAGCTTGTGTGATTTCATTATTTGTTTCATCATCAATTTATGCAAATGAGAATAAAACAAATGTATTGAGCGATACACCAATAAAATCAGAAGTAACAACAAAACAAAAAATTACACTTCCAAACGAATGTACACTAAAAAGTTTTGTAACTGATGGATCTCACTTACTATTTCTATGCGAAGATCAACAAGTAGCCGTAGCATTATTTTTACCAAATGATACTTCGGATAGCCCCGTTACTCCTGATACAATTGTTCAAAATCTAGTTAATAATGCAGGTTGTAGTAATACAGGTGAAACTATATTAGGTAAGTCTTTGTTATGTAAAGATGGTGACGATTCTTATGCTACATATATCAAAACAACAAACTCAAACTTTATTGAATCACTAACTACTAACATTAAATATAATGATTTAAATAAATTAAAAATTCTTCAAGATTTTGGTGTATTAACTTATTTTCATCTTCGTAAAATTGGACGCAATTATGATGAAATTAATTATGTTCAGAGCATACTAGACAAAGCTAATCCCAACAAAGATACACAAACACTATTCAATAATTAACATTAAAACTTTATAAAACGAAACCCCAAATAAATTGTTAAACTTATTTGGGGTAACACAAAACTAGAATCAATCACACATTTAAGCTAAATTTAAATAATAACTAATTCACCTTCGATAGCTCCTGCTTGTTGCAATGCTTCAAGCACACTCATAAGGTCACCAGGTGCCATACCCACCTCATTTATGGCCCTTACTAAATCATCTAAAGTTGAACCAGTATCAAGTTTGAACATTTTACCTTTTGTCTGATTTATACTAATCGTACTGTTTTGCACAACCTCAGTATTACCATCACTAAATGGCGCTGGTTGAGAAACTTGAGGATTTTCTTTTATACTTACCGTTAAACCACCATGTGTAATTGCAACAGGACGCAATCTAACAAGTTTTCCAATAACAATTGTACCAGTTCTAGAATTAACTATGATTTTAGCTGCCTCATCACCGGGCTCTACTTCAAGATTCTCCAAATCAGAAAGATATGCAACTCTTTGATTAGGTTCGCGTGGAGCAAAAACTTTTACTGAACCACCGTCAATAGCTTCAGCAACATTATCACCAAATCTACTATTAATAACAGTTGCTACTCTTTGAGCTGTAGTAAAATCGGCTCTCTTTAAATTAAAGGTTATCGTATCACCGATATTAAATGAAGATGCAACTTCTCTTTCTACAATAGCGCCATTTGCTATACGTCCTACTGTTGGAGTATTTACAACTACTTTAGAACCATCAGCACCTTCCACACCTAAACCAGATACTACTAAGGAACCCTGTGCTAAAGCGTAAATTTCACCATCAACACCTCTAAGAAATGTTTGTAGTAACGTACCACCTCTTAAACTTTTAGCCTCACCTATTGCAGAAACTGTAACATCAATAGTTTGACCAGGTTTTATAAAAGGAGGTAAATCAGCATGTACAATTACAGGTGCGACATCCTTAATCTTAGGTTTAACATTATCAGGAACTTTTATACCGAAGTTATTTAACATTGTACGAAAGCTTTGTTCTGTGAATGCATTATTTTTTTCACCTGTACCAGGTAAACCAACAACTAGGCCATAACCAATCAATTGATTAGTACGCACACCTTGTACACTAGCTATATCTTTAATTCTTGATGCCTCTGCATCAGTTACAGCAGTTATTGAAATGAATAACAATGCTATAGAGAACAGTGATCTTAAATAATTTAACATAACGTTCTCCTCCGTCAAAATTGTGTCAAAAAAAATTGTTATTAAATAATATTCAATTGTCATGCCATATTGCATATAAATAATAAATTACTCCAACTAAATATAAGAAATCATTAGTTGGAGCAGCTAGAAATAATCAAATTTATTTTTAACTAAAATGGCATCCATTTACTATTAAAGAAGCGGGATAACCACCCTTTTTCAGTGCTATTAGCAAAATCACCAGTTCCACCATATTCAATTCGTGCATTAGCAATTTTTTGTGAAGATACTGTGTTATCAGCATTTACGTCCTCTGAACGAACAATACCTGTAATTCTAATATACTCATTACCATTTGTGAGCATTAACCATTTTTCTCCACGTACAACTAATCCGCCATTAGCCAATACCTTAACAACACTTACTGAAATATTACCTTTTAAGCTATTACTTTGAGAAGCTTTAGCCGATCCATCAAATTCACTTTCAGTACCCATACTTGCCGATGTGTTGTAACCGTTAATTGTTACAGGCTTACCACCTAAATTAAGAGCATTAACGGAATTACTATTAGACTTGGAATTTTTATTGCTCGTATTCTTATTTGCTGTAGTAGATTCATTAAGCTCTACGCTAATAATGTCACCTACACGATGAGCCTTTATGTCTGTGTATAAACTATTAACCCTAGCATTCCCAAAAATCGAACCATCAGGAACAATATCAGCTACATTTTCTTCTGGTAAAGCAGGAGCGTATTCAGGATCGTTAGGCACAGGGCCAAGCATACTAGCGCACCCCGTGTTTAACAATAATATTCCACATAATACTATTACTTTCTTTAGCATATGAATAATCCTCTCTACTTTACCACTCAGCTTATACTAATTTTATTATAAACGTTGTGTTAGAGCTCCCATCATTTCATCTACAGTTGACAATACCTTAGAATTCATTTCATATACACGTTGCGCTGAAATTAAATTAACGAGTTCTTCAGTAACATTTACGTTTGATACTTCTAAACAACCTTGTTTAATTGCTCCAGCTCCATCAGTACCTGCAATTCCTTGAATAGGAGCACCTGATGCTTGAGTTTCTGCAAAAAGATTCTCACCTACAGGCTCTAAGCCTGCTTCATTTATGAAATTAGTTACTGTTATCTGACCAACTACTTGAGCTTCAGCATCATCACTAGTTGAAATACTTACCTGACCATCACTGCCAACAGTTATACTTTTAGCATTTTCTGGTACCTGAATTTCTGGTAACACAGGATAACCACTACCTATAGTAACAATAGTACCTTCTTCATTTAATGTGAATTGACCGTTACGTGTGTAATTAGTGGTACCATCAGGCATTTGCACTTCAAAAAATCCTCTACCGCTAATCATAAGATCTAATGAATTACTTGTAGTTTCAACATCACCTTGACCAAATTGCTTTTGAGTTGCAACTACTTTCGCGCCCGCACCAAGCATTAATCCTGATGGCAAAGTAGTATCAGCAGAAGATCTTCCTCCAGGTTGATTTACATTTTGGTAAAGCAAATCTTCAAATATTGCTCTACTCTTCTTATAGCCAACGGTTGATGCGTTAGCAAGGTTATTTGATGTAACCGAAATATTGGTCTGTTGGGCATCAAGACCACTCTTACTTATCCATAATGCTGGGAACATAATAATTACCTCTTACTCAATCAAACCTAAGATAAACGCAACAAACTAGTTTGGCTTTCATCTATATCTTTAGCTGTTTCCATCATTTTCAGCTGCATATCAAATTGACGCTGTAAACGAATTAATCCAGTCATTTCTTCAACCACATTGACATTGCTACTTTCTAGACTTCCACTCATTAATTCAACATCTAAATCAGGTTCAGCAATATTTCCATTAGCTGCCCTAAATAAGCCATCAGTACCTTTTACGGTAACTGATGAAGCTAGTTTAACTAATTTAATCTGAGCAAATTCTTCAACAATATTTGCATCAGCACCTTCTGGGCGTCCAGAAACCACGCCATCTTTGTTAATATTAACTTTTTCTAAAGGTATCGGAAGAATAATCTCTTGACCTACTTCATCAAGAACTGCTAAGCCATTTGAAGTTCTTAAAATACCATTAACATCAATTTCGAAACTACCATTACGTGTATAAGCCTCATTACCATCAGCATCTTGAACCGCAATATAACCATCACCTTTAATTGCAACATCTAAATCTCTATCTGTTGTCATTATTGAACCAGAATCAAGATTATAGCCAGGTCTTTCAGTCATCGCAAAAACACGAGTTTGGAACCCTTCTCCATAAGCATTCATTGAACGTGCTTGTTCTAGATCTGCTTTAAAGCCGGTTGTTGATGCATTCGCAAGATTATTACCGCGAATTGCAATAGCATTAAAGTTTTCTTTAGCTCCAGTCATTGCAACATATAGCATCTTATCCATAATAGTCACCCTTTGATGTGTAGATGTATTGTATAAAGCAATTGCCATGCCAACATAAAAAAGCTTATAAATTAAAGGTTTGTGAATAAGGTTGGCAAGAAACTGCCATAAAAACGGCGTAAATATTATCTATTATCAATTTAAAAGACAAATTTTCGACAAAAAAGCTTCCTTGTGGAGAGATATAAACAAGGAAGCTTTAATAAAGATTGTAAAAATTTAATTATTAACGAATATTGAGAATGCTATCCATAACAGTATTATTAATTTCTAGAGCTCTTGAGTTCGCTTGGTAATTTCTCTGAGCAGAAATTAATTCTACTAGCTGAGTAGCTAAATCTGTATTAGACGCTTCTAATGCTGATGATCGAATTGAACCTGCTGTACCCACAGATGCCTGAGAAGGTATTGCAGCGCCAGAATCTAATGAAGCTCTCCAACTAGTATCTCCGATTTGAGTCAATCCCTGTGGATTAGAGAATGTAGCCATTGCAACCATACCAAGAACAACACTTGATCCATTTGAATAAGAAGCGCTTACCAAGCCCTTATCATCAATTTCAACATTTGTTAGCTGTCCAACTGTAGAACCATCCTGACTTAATGAATCTACAGAGAATGATGTTCCACCATACATATGTAATTCATCAAAATTAAACTCAATAATCTGTGTTTGATCTGCGCCTGCAGGAATTACACCAGCACGTTTGTTACCATCTGCATCAGTACCTTGACCTAATTCAACAGTCTTAATATTAACAGGAATCATACCTGTAATATTATTATTAGCATCAGTTTTTACATTACCTTCACTATCAAATACAATTGTTGCAGCGCTTAACCCATTAGGACAAGTAGCACTCAAGTCTGAACTATCATTAAATTTTATGGTATCGCCACCGTCAATATCTACAGGTTTATCATCCATAAATATAAACATCTTCCATGTATTTGCACCAGTAGTATCAGTTTCTGCAGCTGTCTGAGCGTTTGAATCCTTCACAAAGTAATAAGTAGCTGTATGTGACTGACCTAAAGAGTCATATACCTTAACTGATGTTGAAGCAGCAAATGTATTAGAATCACTAGGATCAAAACTAGCAGGATCTTGATACGTAGCATTTGCTGTTAAAGTCATACTTGCATTAACCTTAGTTGTTGCTTCAGGAGAACCTGCAGTATCAGGAATCTTTAAAGCATGAGTTGAATCTAAGCTTATAGATTTCACTGTACCATCTGCATTAACATCATAAACTTGCAAATAACTTCCAAGTGAATTAGTTACATATCCATCGTCATCACATTGAAAAGAACCCGCTCTCGTATAAGTACGATCTAACGAACCATTGTCTGGAGCAAGAACAAAGAAACCATCACCTTTAATTGCCAAATCAAGAGTATTACTTGTTGTATTAATAGAGCCTTGGCTAAACTGCTGAGTTACAGCAGCGGTCTGAACACCATTACCTACAAGCGTACGTGTATCAGTGTAAATTGAACTAGAATACACATCTGCAAATTCCGCTCTTGACGATTTAAAACCAGTGGTATTTACATTGGCAATATTATTTGCGGTAACATCCAAATGCTTTTGAGCTGCATTTATACCGCTAACTGAAATACTTAATGACATACGAACTCTCCTCTCGTTGCCTAAAAAAAACTTAACAGAAAATTTATTCTCTGACTTGATCAAGATAATGCAAGTTCCATGCCATTTATAATATTTATTAAAATAACGATTTTATTGATAATAATCACATTTATTTAAAAGGAGAATAGGTCATTTATTCTAAATATTGCCGATATTTATGTTAACAGTCAAAAAAACGGCAAAGAGTTGACGTTATTATTTCCCAACAGTTAACTAACAAAAAAAACAGAAATAATATTCCATAAAAATATAATTACAGAAATAAAAAAAAGCTCCTCAAATTTACAAATGAGGAGCTTTCTATATTTCAAGAAGTTTTATTTAACCGAAATTCTTAACTTCATTCATTGACATCTGTCCGCCACCAACAAGGTTAAGCGTTGCATTATTAACCCCACTACCTAGTGTCACACTAGTAACCTTACCATATGCATATACAGGAACATCTGCATTAATGCCATTTGATTTACCATTAACTGAATATGTGTAAGTGCCTGCTGATACTTGGTTACCAGACGAATCAGTTCCGTCCCAATAAAGATTAACATCCCCTGAGGCATCACCTAAATTAACGGTATTCACAATTGAACCTTTTGAATCTGTAATTGTTAAAGTCATATCTGTATAACCAGAACCTGCATCAATAACAAATTGAGACGCTTCAGAACCATCAAAATAACCACTACTACTACTTAAACGAACCTCTTGGCCTACCATGCTTGAAGCTAACAAAGCCTGCTGAGACGTTACAGAACTACTAAGATCTGTAGCCGTTTGATTTAGAGTAGCCATACTTTCAACCATGCTTAACTGAGCAAGTTGGGACACCATTTCAGCATTTTCAACAGGAGCTGTTGGATCTTGATACGAAAGCTGAGTTGTAAGTAGACTTAAAAAATCTTCTTGACTTAAGCTACTGTTAGAAGCTTGCGAAGCTGCAGCCGCATTCGCTGCCGCATTTGAATTCACGGTACCTAAACCTATATCATCATAAATTGACATAATTTACCCTCCGACCTTAACTAGAACCTAGCTTAAGAGTCTGTAAAAGCATTTGCTTGGCACTGTCAGCAACCTGAACACTTGTTTGGTAGGATCTGCTGGCACTTACCATATCCGCCATTTCTTCCATTGGATTAACGTTAGGTCTATAAATATAACCATCTTGATCTGCTAATGGATGATTTGGCATGTATTCCTTAACTGAATCTAATGTAGATTCAACAACATCTGTAACCTGTACTGAAGCACTGCCCTTTGATTCACCATTCATAGCATCTGCAAAAACAGTGGCAAAAACTGGATGTCTAGCACGGTAAGTAGTTGCCGCACTAGAACTAACACTATCTGCGTTAGCTAAGTTTGACGCTGTAGTATTTAATCTTAATGATTGTGCAGACATTGAAGATCCAGCAATATCTAATATATTAAATAAACTCATAGTCTAAACTCCTATTCTCCAGCTAAAACCTTGCGCAAACCATTGATTTTACTATTTAAAAACTGAATGGTAGTTTGATATTCAAGGCTATTTTCCATATAAGCCATACGTTCCGTATTGATATCAACTGTATTTCCATCACCAGTATCTGGTTGATAATTTTGACGGAATTTGATTGTTGAATTATCTCCAAGTTGACTTATATCGAAATGCTTCGTATTAGTTCTTGCAACATTAGTGCCACTATTTAGATTTTCTTGAGCATTTGCTAAAGCAGATTTAAAATCCAAATCTTGGGCTTTATAACCCGGAGTATCTGCATTAGCTATATTACTAGCTAATATTTCAGCTCTTTGAGATCTTATATTTAGCGCCTGCTCATGCACACCAAACATTGAATTTACTGAAAAGCTCATTGAGAAACTCCTTAAGTCAATTTTATGACAAATATATATCGTTAAGGAGTATGTTACAAAAGACGTGCCAATTATTTTATTTTTCTGAAAACTATACCAGGATTACAACGAACCATTTCAAAATTTTCATTTAAATGGCTAACATATTCAGAACTACCTAAAAATAAATAGCCCCCAATATTCAAACTTCTAGCAAAAGAATTAATAATTCGTTCTTTGACATCAGGAGCAAAATATATAAGGACATTTCGACAAAAAATAATATCAAACTTTCCAAGCACTGAAAAATTTGCTAGCAAATTTTGTTGCCTAAAAGTTACCATATTACGTACACGTTCAACTATACGTAAATTACCTGGCTGGGTATCAATATTTTCAAAGAATATTTTTTTACGTTGAGGACTTAATCCTCTTGAAAGAGCCAATGAATCGTAAATACCTGATTTACAAATATTTAGCATTGAATCCGATATATCAGTTGCAAGAATATCCATTTTACTAGGATTTATAGCACTTGATCTTGCTGCCTGCTCTAATATAGTCATTGCTATAGAATATGGTTCTTGACCAGATGAACTAGCAGCTGACCATATACGTATGCTTTTCTGCTTTGACGCATATTCTGGAAAAATTAGCTTAGCCAAAATATCAAATGGATAAGTATCTCTAAACCACAATGTTTCATTAGTAGTCATGGCATCAATAACTGCACTCTGCAAAATTCTATCCTGAGAATTAACAGTTCTATCTAATAATTCATCTAAAGAATCAAATCTAAATTTTGCAACAAGAGTGGATAGTCTACTTCTCACTAAATATTGTTTATTATCACCTAAAACGATACCACAATGGTGAGACAAAAAATCACAAAACAATCTATACTTGTTATCTGACATGGAACGAAGAGTTATATCGTTAGCTGTCATTTGTACCTCTATAGAACCATACCCTCTAGGGGATATTTATTAGCTCATTTCATCCTATTGCATTAACTCTTTTACTGCATTAGCCAGATCATCTGGGTTAAATTTAGCAATAAAATTATCCGCACCTACTTTTTTTACCATCGCTTGGTTAAATACACCGCTCAATGATGTATGTAAAATAATCTTTAGTTTAGATAATTTACTATCATTTCGAATTTTTGCAGTTAATGTATATCCATCCATTTCAGGCATTTCTATATCTGAAATAAGTAAACCTATCTGATCTTCAATAGGGCCGGTAGCTACCATTGCTTTCAATTTATTTAACGCATCTAAACCATTTTCCGTTAATATTGCCTCTAAACCAATAGATTTAAGAGCTCTTTCAACTTGCTTTCGAGCAACAGATGAATCATCGGCTACCATGACTTTACGTTTTGGTTTATTAGGCTCTACGTTAACCTTTGTAGCAATGTCAGCTTTTACTTCAGCTATAATTTTTTCACTAACTTTTGAGGTTACTGGAGAAATTTCATCTAAAATCTTTTCAACGTCTAAAATTTCGACAAGCTCTTTATCAACTTCAGTTACAGCTGTTAAGTAATTTATCTTACCCATTCCTTGTGGTGGAGGCATAACCTTACTCCAATCAAGGTTTACAATTCGCTCAACTCCACCAACTAAAAAGCCTTGAACTGAACGATTATACTCTGCAATGATAATAAAACTACTTTCAACATTGTGAATCATTTTTCCGCCAGTAGCTAAGCCTAAATCAATTACTGAAATAGTTTTACCTCTTATATGTGCTACACCGCGAACAAATTTATGTAATTTTGGCATTGAGGTGAGATGAGGACATTGTAAAACCTCTCTAACCTTAAAAACATTAATACCAAAACATTGTGAATTACCAGGTAAATGAAATAATAAAAGCTCTAGCCTATTTTGACCTACTAGCTCTGTAAGCTGATTTACGGAATCTAAAATACTGGCCATACCTTTCTCCCTTGAGAAAACAATAAAAAATAGCTATTCATCAATAACTAAATTTTGAAATACTAGTAAACTATATTGTAGACTGATTTCATTTAATGAAATATATTGTCATGAAATAATAATCAATTATATAAACAAGGTTGAAAATTACAGAATGAATAACACTTTTTTATGTATAGTTTGCAATTTTGTGAAGTATATCCTAATCATATTTCCATCATTTGCAATTTTTTGTAATATTGCAAATGCCGATATAATCGCCACAAATAATGATTATACTTTGCAATTAGAGGATGGAGCCAAAGATTTCTTAACAAGTAATCTTGAACTAGAACCAGACGAAAGAGCAAATATTGACGTTATTCATTTAGATCCTCGAAAAAACATACCCATCTGTGAAGGAGAACTTGAATACTCAATTGCAAGTGGAAAAATTCGAAAGAATAATACTATAAAGGCTCAATGTCATAGTGAAACAACACCTTTTAGCATATACATTGTTATAAAACTAATAATAGAAAAACCTTTCGTGACTGTAATCGAACCAGTCTTAAAGGATACTATTTTATCTGCAGATAATCTCACTTTAGATTATATGGATAAAATAATGGATCGCGGAGTTAGCTTTTCAGACCCTTCTGAACTTGAAGGTATTAGAACTAAAAGAGATCTCAGACCCGGGCAACCAATTCAAAAAAATCAAATATGCGTAGTATGCTTAGGCAGTACAGTAACAATTGAAGCAACAAATGGCTTATTAAGTGTAAAAACAACTGGCGAAGCTTTGCAAGACGGTTCTTTTCAAGATACAATTAGAGTCAAGAATATGAAAAGTGGCAAGACTGTGCGTGCAAAAGTAGTTAACTCAAATTTAGTAGTTATTTCCATTGATTAAAAAATTTAGAAAAAAAATTAAAGTTTTAAGTTAACTTTCCGATAATAGAATTAATCAATGATAATATAATTACAAATTATATTAAGGAGCAAGGTGATTCACATGTCAGTTGAAGGTTTATCAAATAATAAAAACGTGAATAACTTGTCAAGCAACAGAGTTCAGAATGCGTACCAAAAAGATTCGGCAAATACAGAATCCTTAAAGGTTCAGCAAAGTAATGCACAGCATATTAAAAGCTCCACTCAAGCGCCTGTAAATGCAGATACTACAGTGGTAATTACAGATGCAGCTAAAAAACTGAACGCCGCTCAAGAGAAAGCTAAAAATTCATCAGGAATAGATTCTGGTAAAGTTAATTCTTTGAAACAGTCAATTACAAATGGCGATTATAAGATTAACTATGAAAGAGTTGCGGACAAGATAATTTCGCAAGAGCAGAGCTTATCTGACATATTAGGTTAGATTTAGCTTATACTTAATTAAACAAGCTTCACTATCATCTTTTAGTGAGGCTTTTAGTGTTGGAGTTAAAGCATGGCCGAACGATCCATTGTAGAAATACTTAAGTGTCAAGATACTTTATTAGATAAATTAACTCAGGTTTTAAAAGAAGAACATGATATTTTAAAAGATCGCAAAGCATTAAACCTTAATGAAATCAATGAAAATAAATCAAAATATCTTCTTGAACTTCAAGCAAATGATCAATCTATAAAAGCTCATAGTCAAAAGGATAGATTGCTTTCTGATTTAAAACCTATTAAAGAACTGTTAGTCAATAAACTATCAGCTTGCCAAAAACAAAATGAAGTAAACGGTAGGTTAATAGAATTAAATTTAGCAGCTAACAGAAGATTAGCTTCTTCTTTAATTCAACTACGTGATACTAATACGACAACGTATGACATAAAAGGTAATAAAAACGCTCTACGCGGAAAACATTTCAATTTTGAAGCTTAGAAACATAAAACCTCAATCATTTATTTAAAGCATAGCTCGCTTATGATTGAGGTTCCATTAGTTATATTAAAGTGCTACCAAATACAATAAGATAGATGACAATTGCAATACTTTACAAAGCACCTCTCATTTCATACAAATCAAATAATAATTTACTATCTAATTCTAATTCTGTAACGTATGTATTATTTATTGGGTAAGCCCTTATAACTCTAGCCCCTTTTATCACACCTGCGGTTCTAGCTTTAAGTTCATCATTGTTTTGAATATTATCTCTTAAAGAAGTATCTGCAATCAATTGTTGACCATATACCTGTTCACTTAACTCTCTATAAGCATCTAGCTTAGAAGCTCTCATCGCCTGTAAAGTTCGATCATCACTAGTTGGGCCAGGTTGTCTAGAAATAACAGCGTAACCCGTAGCACGCAAAATAGGATATTCACTAGGCCTTGTTACATCGTAAGTGTAACTACCATTTGAGCACCCAATCATAAGCGAAAAAGCAAATATTACTATAAATAACTTATTCATTATTTTCTCCTAGCGCCTATCAAATTGGCTTTGTGCACCAACATCACGGACAAGCATCGATCCAAAACTACGAGTTCCAGCTGGATAAATTACGGGATCCGAACACTTTTGATGACAAGACTTACCACTTCCTTTACAAGAAGCACAATCTATTCCCTGAGTTCCTTTACTTGTTACTTGTGAACCATCAGCAACAGTGGTAGTTAAATTAGTAGTAGTTGTTGTTCTACTGTTGTTATTAAGTACCTTAGGTTCATTATGATTCTTACTTACAGTTTTAACTTGAGGCTTGCTTGAAGTTGCCGTTGGTTTGTTATTTTTTACATTAGTTTGGCTAGTAGTTTTTTTATTACTTGTTTTATAATTATCTGACACATATGTATATGATGTTTTATTACTATTAGCTAAATTTGAAGATACTGCTACAGTATCACCGCAAGTAACTGGGTAATTTTTATAACAACTTGGCAACACATTATAAGGAATAAAGATTTCTGCCGAACCTTCAACCATCAAAGTTTTTAAATTTACGATTCTTGCATAAACCATAACACCAGAATCATTACGACTCATAGTTCCACTTAATACTCTTGATACTGCTGCTTTCGAGGCAAGCTTTTGCCAATCCCTACTATAGACATAATCACCATTTGCCGTTATTTCCAGCCAACCTTTGATCTTATATTCTAAAACAGGAAAACCTCTTTGGTGTAAAGCTGAAACAAAATATTCAGCTAACTCACGTCCAAGCCAATCCGTTTTTTCCAAAGATGAAACATCAACAGGCGTAGCTATAGCAACTTTATCAATATTAGCCCCTACTGGTATCGTATTAACAACATCAGCTACTAATTTATCAGCTAAAGTCTGCAAAGCAAGTGGAGAAGAAACATTTTGTTCTTTCTCTATTTTTATAGGGTTTTCAACCTTTTGCTTTTTTTCATTATTGGTAGTATCTACAGAACTTCCAACATGAGATGAACACCCCATCAAGAAAATACTAAAATACATGACTTCCAATAATGTATAATTTTTTACTCTCATCACTCACCTCTATCCATTACTACATATTCATCACAGACCAAGTGTTATTTTTTTGGCGTTTTGCCGTATGGTATATATAATGCAATGATTATGCCTAATAATGCAATTCTCCTTCGGAGTTTAAATCATGTACAAAATACTAGCTTTTCTTACAATTTTCCTTTTTGCTAACAACTGTTATGCTCAATGGTATGAAACAGAAGGATCAGCTCAAATACGTCGTGGTGATGTATCAGAAGCAAGATCTAGAGCTGTAGATGAAGCAATTAGACAAGCAATGCTAGATTCAGGTTCCTTTGTTACTTCAGAACAGGGTATTAGCAATGGGGCAATGTCGACAGACAATTTTAATATGTCAGCTAGTCACGACATGCGACAATATAATCTTATATCAGAACGCAGAGATAATGGATATATTATTGTAAAGGTACGCGTTTTTATTGACGCATCTCCACAAAAATGTTTAGGAGCTAACTATCCTAAAACAATTCTTCCTGTACTTATAAAATACGATGATGGTCAATTTCAACAAAGCACTAACGGACTAGAAGATTTTAATATTGAATTAACATCAAAATTCAATGCTATTTTATCTTCAAAAACAAAAATATTAACTAAACCTTTTTTTAACAAGAATCTCGGTATTGATCCTTTAAAACACAGCCCAAATGAAGTTAATTTACGCAAAACAATTCAACAATTAGCTACTCAAAATGATGCCCTCTATGTTATTGCAGGTGTCATAAGAGACATTTCACTACATAAAGATAATGATGGATGGTTTGCTACAAATTTTGGTGATGATAATAGAGAATTTTCATTAAGTATTTATGTTTTTGATGGCTACAGTGGTGACGTAGTTTATACAAATAATTATAGTGGTAGTGCAAAATGGGAATTTTCAGGTAATGCTAACGTCCATAGTGATTATTTTTGGAGTTCACAATATGGAACAATTGTTAGTAAAATATTAACCAAAGTTGGAAATGATACAGAACAATCAATAGCATGTAACAAACCAATTGGACGAATTTTAAAAATAATGCCCAATGGAGAAATGTACATTAATCTTGGCAAACAAAACGGTATTAGACAAGGTACAAGATTTTACGTAGAACACAACTCTAGTTTCACAGATCATAATAATAGTATGAGATTTTCAAAATCTAAAATAACAAATCAAATGGTTGCAACTGAAGTTTATTCTAACACATCAATTCTAAAATCAATTGGCACTAGTAGTGGAAATATTCAAATCAATGATTTTGCATTCATTGAATAACAAATGAGCGCTAGTATGGGAAATATACATTTATAAAATCTCCACTAGCGTTCTATCTTTTAAAATTTACAAATTATTTTAAGATGTTATAATGATCACTATTGTCTCTCCATAGTTAAATGGATATAACAGACCCCTCCTAAGGGTCAGTTACAGGTTCGATTCCTGTTGGGGAGGCCATATTTCTTTATAGTTTCCTATATTTACATAAAGTATATCTAAAACTTCTTTTCATATACAAAAATAACTATAATCTGTAATATAAACAATTCTTTTAATATCATCCTTAAAAGGATAATAATATATGCTAGGTATTGTAAATTATATAAAACACGATCTTGATGGTATCTATACAGCAGAGCTTGTACGCGGAACATTAAGCATGCTTCTGGCAGTTGTTATTTACATATTTTATGGAGATAACAGCACCTCTGCATATATTCTTATAATTGCCTTATATGGTTTAAGGACACTAATTGGGAAGACTATATTAAGACGAATTTTCAATATCATAATCAGCCTTATTCTTCTCATTTCAACACTTAATATCAGTCTATATTTTGGGCAACAGCATTTATTAATTCCACAAATAATATTTTGTATTTTTTTAAGTTCCGCTACTGTTTGGTCTTTAGAACGCAAAATTGAAATTTCAGGAACAATAATGTTTATGAGTGTATTTTGTATTGTTAATTTTGGTATGGGAACAATTGATCAAAATCACGACATAACCCAAATTTCTATGCTAAAAGACTCTTTACTAGGAGCTTTATGTGTCATATTAGCCGTACTAGTTGTTCCTTTTCACAGCTTTCATTGGTGTTACATAATAAACTACAGCTTTTATACAGAGTTAAAACGCTACTGTAAAATCATGAGTACTATTGAATACAATAACAACTTTACAGATCTTTCGTGTGCAAATAAAAACAAATTATTACAAATCCAAAGCTCATTAATGCATATAACAAGTTATATTAGAGATCCTAATAGGCAAAAGTTATATCAAGAAATATTAAATAGCTTAATGCTTATTTCTTATTGGCCAACATATGGAACAGACCAAAAGCACCAACAACTTATTTATGATATAAGGAAACAAGCATTCCATCATGTATACAGTATTATAAAAATTAAACATCATAATTTATACAAAATACAAAATTCCCCTGAGATGACAAAGGCAAATGATTTTATAAATCAATTACAAAACACACCCATTGGAGAATTTTGTAATGGAGAAATGATTCAACATACAGCTACAATGATTCATAGTCTTATAAGTTTACTTGAAAAAGAAGCTAAGGAATAAAAAATGAAAATAAAAAATAAATTTAATATTCCGTTATTACCATCACAAATACTTACCATGACTTTTTCAATGCTGTTAGCTGAATTATTAGCTATTGTATATCCTGTTGATCAAAGTTTTTGGATCCCTCTGACAACTTTTTGCGTTTGTCTATACATAAATACCCCACTTACCGCATTAAGAAGAACCATACATAGAATTCTCGGAAGTATATATGGAGTTATTCTTGCTGGTTGTATATGCTTGTTACTTCCCGATACATTTTGGCAAATGTTTTTTTTAACCATTTTTTCCGGCCTTACTCTTTGGAGTCGAGCATTCACTAATTTATACTATATATTTGTTACTTTTATGACAGCATCAGTAATCATGTTACTAGCTGTTTTAATGAGTCATACAGACTTAACTCCGAATTATTTAATAACTGAAAGACTTATTTTTACAATTATAGGTGCATTAATCGCTCTCATAGTGGCCATTAGCATTATGCCAACCATGGAAAAATTAGATATGCTAAAAACGTACAAGCATTATTTATTAAAATTTTTCCTTGAATACAAAGCTATACACAATTCAAATGGAGTTAATGATACTAATAATTATTTTATAGCAACAAGTAATGTGTATTCATCAAGTCAAACATATCAAGAAAAGTTACCTCTATGGAGATATGCGTTGTTTTTTAATTCTTTCATTTACAGAAGTTTTGTAAAATTTCTACATAGAATACATAAAATGAGAATAATGAACTGTATTATTCTTAATAGCATGAAAAAAAACAAACACATAAGTGAAGAAATAAACTTAAATATAAAAGCAAATGTTCATATAACAAAAAAAATAATTACATATCTAATTCTTTTGCAACGAGAAAAAGCACAACGAGAATTAACAAATCTTTCAAATTTAAATATTGAGCTAGAAAAATTAATAAGAACGCACCAAGAAAATAATGAGCTCATAACTATTTTAATAACTATTAAAGATTTGGAGCAAGATCTTAGGCACTTAACTAATGGAGCTTTACAAATTTATCTAGCTTATAAACAAAATCACACAAAAAATGAATAACAATAATGTTTTATAAAAAACAATATTGTAAAATTGTATTAACTCACTTTTAGGGATAAATTAAATGAATTTCAAAATTATTGTTCTAGCAGGTTTGTTATTAGCGGGATGTTCATCAACAGAATCTATAAGTTCAAATACAGAAAATGATGTACTAAATAATGAACCATCTGTACAACTTACAGTAGTTGCTCAAAGTTTAAGTCAATGGCCTTACGCTAAACAGCAATTAACATACTCAATTAAAAATAAAGATATTACACCTAATACCGGGGAAAAAATATCATCTTGGAAATCTATTACCGAAACAAATATTATTGCTAAACTCAATTCTTTAGGATTGACTCAAGCATCTGATGAAAAAGCCAACCTTTCAATCATTTATGGCGTAACAGCTCCTTCTGATAACACAAAGGCAGCCGATGCAATGTTTGATACACTAGGTTTAACCACAGGTTCAAGCACTGGTGGAACAAATGGTGCTATTGATATTACAATTAACGACAATAGAAGTGGTATTGCAATTTGGGCGGGAGCTGTTAGTGCAGCTGTTGACAAACCAATTAAGACAGAAACTACTAAAAACAGGGTAATAAAGAGCTTAATTGATTCTCTACTAAACAAACTACCTCAAGCTAATTAATAATATCCATACGCATATTTAAATCAATTTTTGATTATCAACAAACTAGTTGAAACTTCAACTAGTTTGTTTGTATAAAAATCCCAACAAAACTAAATATTAAAAAACAATTATTTAAACATTTGGAACTTCATTATTATCTTTTTCTATTAGACTGCAATAAGCAGTAACGGCACTGTACACTTGAATTGAAATGTTACTAATGTAACGAAGGTGTTTAGTATTACTTGGATCCGATAATATTTTTGATATTTGTTCTATATATGCTCGTTCTTGTTGAATAGTAGATTCGTGTAAAAACAAAGCTAAAAAAATATCTGCATAAGAATTATCGAATTGATTGTAATGTACAGATTTTTGAATCACTGCAAAAACAGCTGTTTCTTTACAGGTATCAGGAATGATTGTATGAGGCATAGCGAAACCATTAGCAACATATGTACTGCCAATCGACTCACGCTTGTTTAGTTTGAAAACTAAATCCATAGCAGGAATTTTTGTCTTCAAAGAAGCTCTTTTAGCAATTTCTTCGAAAACTCTTTTTTTACTATAACAAAGGACAGGGCTAAGCACACTGTCCTTTGATAAAATATTAGTTAGCGATAAAGCCATAGACTAATTTGTAAGCTTTTCCTTGTGTTTAACCAATTGACGCTCAAGTTTATCAACTAAAGCATCGATAGCGGCATACATAGTTTCAGCAGCTGCGTCAGCAAAAAGCTCGGCACCATTAACAGAAATTTTAGCTTCTGCTTTTTGATCCAAATTTTCAACAGTAAGAATAACATTGATAGACTTAACGTATTCTTCGAGACGCTTTAAATGATCCATCTTATCTGTTACGTAGCTACGTAAAGAATCAGTAACATCGACATGATGACCAGTGATTGTAATCTGCATAAGCACTCTCCTTTATCTGAGAACCTCGATTACGGTTCAAAATAAAACATAGCGTCTGCTATGACCTTCTATGAGTTCATTCTAAGTCAGACAATAATGTATTTACTAGAGATTCTTTCGCGAATAGTGACTAAATACTATCTTTTTAAACAAAAGTGCTCACAAAGTATACATTATATTGTGAAATTTCATTAAATATGCACTCTTATATTGATGATTTGTTATGAAAAAATATATTAATATTACTTGTGTAAAATATAATTATAATAAAATTATGTTAAAAAAATACTGCAAGCATATATGCAGTGACCCCAGTAAGTTGAACAACCTACTGGGGTCATTATTTATGAAACTT
>CAZTNG010000002.1:0-70216 GCA_964615195.1 uncultured Enterobacterales bacterium | reverse complement strand
AAATATTGTATAGATTAACATTCGAATTGATGTGATTAAGTATAACTTAATCACATCAACATATAACAATACATTTAATTAAAGAAGTTATCTGTAATTTTTTCTGATTGTTTTGAATAATCATTTACTGATTTAAAATTGTTTGACTCAATTGCTCCGCAAAAATTTAAGCAACTTAAGTAGCTTATTATTAAAATTAACCAAATTAGATGGTATTTTTTATCACTTTTATTATATTTATCAATGACTAATAATATTGGTAGTACACTAAATGTGTAGCTAATATTTAGTTCTAATGAAGTTAACAATGAAGGTGCTACTGCTGCATAAATAAAAATTGCAGCTATCACGCATAGGATAAATATCATTAAAAAATCAGTTTTACTATTTATAATGTTAAAACTAAATAAGTTTTTTGCTCCGTTTCTAATGACTAAATAATTTGCACAAAAACTAATTAATAAACTAAATGAACCAATTCCATACACAGTTGTTAACCAAATAAATTGTGCATTGTTTCTAAGTGTTTCTGAACTACTAATCCAATTAAATGTTGTTTCTGATAGAAGCCAATTTTGTCCTAGCGTAGAACTAAATCGTATCCAATAAAAAATACTTTTTAAAACGGGGTAAACATTTGTAATTCCAAATCCGAGAAATTCATCACCAATTAGTTGTGAATAATACAAATTAAAATTAGTTGATAGGTATAGAATATTTGGTATTGTAATAAGGGTAGCTGATATAAAACCTATTACAATCCCATAAATATTTAATTTTATAGCTCTTCTTACTAGTAGCAATATAGTTGTAAAAAAAAGCACTAGCCAAGAGTAATGGAATGCTGCGCACCATGCTATTCCCACAAATAAGGTTATTGTACAAGTAAATTTTTTAAGTATTGATATTTCATTATTTGCAATACTTGACAAATTAACTATAGACCAAAAGTAAATTGCGACACCAAATTCTAAGTATGAAACATAAGAGAGTTTAGTTTGAAATATAAACCATGGAGATAGCAAGAAAATAGCACTGAACCATAATAATGTGTTAATTTTAAAAAAATGCTTTAAGGTATTAAATAAAATGCAGAAAGATAATACATTTAAAATAATAATAAAAATTAACGGAGAATATATATTTTCATATAATCTCATTGGTATTGAGATCATTAATGTCGCTAAAGAATCTTCTTTAAAGGATAGTATATCTTCAGTATAGTGAATACTAAAACCATTGGACAGTAATTGGTATCCTTCACTAGAAAGAAGCTGATTATTACCATATAACAAGGCTAACATGCAGTAAATAATAATTACTGTAAAAATAACGAATTTAGAATAAAATTTGGACATGTGAAATTCCATTATATTTTAATATCTTTGATATATTCATACTCTGTATAAGGATTTGCATTATTAAGATATCTTCTAAGAATGTCTGCAGATGTAAATGCTATCCCTAATCTTCTAAAATTTCCTTTACTGCAAAATTCCAAGTTTCTGATTATTTTATTATTATTACTTAAATCATGTAAATAAATTGATATAGCATCTGATTCGGTATCTTGCACATTGTCTACTACTAGGAGTATACCATTATTTATGGAAAATTTTTCTTTGATTTCATCTATTGATGAATTATTTTTAAGAAGGCCTTTTGTAGAAATGTATTTGTAATGGTTTACTTTAAGTAATAATTCACTAAAATTTAAATCTAGGCCGGTGTTATCAATTATATTCAAGTTTATATTATTCAATTTATTAGCGATTTGATCATAAAAATCAAAGATATTTTCAGCTACAATAAAGTTTTTGGTTTTGCTTTTTAATAATTTTTCAGCGTTTATAAAATCAGCATTGTTAGCATTATTAGAAATAAGTTTCAATTCTATATAAGGTGAATCTACTCGGTACCCTATAGTTATATTTTGAGGCCGACATAATTTTTTTAAAATATCTCCAATAGCAGACTCACTGATGCCAAAAATGAAAAATCTTTGAACTTTTGCAATGTGTTCTTGTGGTAATACATATTGTTTTAATATTAAAGGTATTATTTCATCTTTAATCATTTTTTTAAATTCAGAAGGGACTCCAGGGGTAAAATAAAATACACAATTATTTATTTTTATTGAAAACCCACAAGCTGTACCTATAGTGTTATTTACTATATGACTACTTTGAGGAAGCATTGCTTGCTTAATGTTTCCTTCTGGCATCTCTCTTTTTCTAGATAGATACCATTTATGTATGTGTTCATACCACTCATTGTACAATACAAGCGGTTTCCCAGAAGCGATAGCTGCGGCTTCAGTTGTGAGATCGTCTGTTGTTGGACCCAAACCACCGTTAACAATAATGATATCAGCATGCATACTTCGTTCTTTGAATATATCTACAAGGGAATTTAAATTGTCAGAAACAGTACTACGTCTAGTCATTTGAATTCCTATATTCAATAGTTCACTAGACAGGAAACTAGCGTTTGTATCTGTAATAAAACCAGTTATAAGTTCATCACCTGTAGAGATCATTTCAATGTTCATTGTTAAATTCCTAATTTTTTTAGTTTATTCTACCACCTTTTATGTGCTATTTTAATTTTATGATAAACATTAGCTATGAGTGTATAATATGACATGTTTTATGTAGACAGAGGTTTTATTATGCCAATAAAGATTCCTGATGCTTTACCAGCTGCTAGTATATTAACTGCTGAAAAAGTTTTTGTAATGACTGAAACAAGAGCCGTTCACCAAGATATTAGGCCATTGCACGTTTTAATTCTAAATTTAATGCCAAAAAAAATTGAAACTGAAACGCAATTTTTAAGAAAACTTTCAAATACTCCACTTCAAGTAATAGTAGATTTATTACGTATTGATGATCATGTGTCTAAGAATACACCTAAAGCTCATTTAGATTCTTTCTATAGAAGTTTTGATGATGTAAAGGATAAATTTTATGATGGAATGATTATAACAGGAGCTCCATTAGGAAAAGTAGCTTTTGAAGAAGTAAAATATTGGGATACATTAAATGAAATAATGAAATGGTCAACTGAACACGTTACATGTACTATGTTTAATTGTTGGGCTGCTCAAGCTGCATTAAATGTTTTTTATGGTTTACAAAAGCAAACTAGGGTCACAAAATTATCAGGTGTTTTTAAACATAGAAAATCACAGGTATCAGATCCTTTAATAAGAGGTTTTGATGACTATTTTCTAGCTCCTCATTCTAGATATGCAAATTTTGAAACTAAATTTATTGAAGATAATACAGATCTTGAAATTCTTGCTGATTCTGATGCGACAGGCGTATATTTGGCAGTTTCTCCAGATCGTCGTCAGGTTTATGTTACAGGCCACCCAGAATATGATGCACAAACTTTAGATAATGAATATCGTCGAGATTTAAATGCAGGTATTAGTCCAACTATACCTGAGAATTATTATCCTAATAATGATCCAGAAAACACCCCTTTGTGTTCATGGAGAAGTCATGGGTACTTATTATTTGCAAATTGGTTGAATTATTATTTGTATCAAACGACGCCTTTTGATTTGAATAAAAACAGATTAGAAAAATAAATATTTCAAGGATATTCATGCTCCACAGTAATAACATAAAGAGAACATCTCAAAATATTAAAGAAATACTAAATAAAAGAATCTTAGTACTTGATGGTGCAATGGGTACTATGATTCAGTCACTCGCACTAAAAGAGAGTGACTATAGAGGTGAATTATTTGTTAATTCATTAATTGATCTTAAAGGGTGTAACGATGTACTTTGTATATCATGCCCTGAAAAGATTGAATTTATTCATAGCAAATATCTTGAAGCCGGCGCTGATATAATAGAAACTAACAGTTTTAATTCTACGCCAATACCTTTGTCAGATTATGGTATTGAGCATTTTTGTTTTGATATTAATAAATCAGCTGCTCAGATAGCGAGAAGGGCGGCTGATAGTTATACATTATTGACACCTCTCAAGCCTCGTTTTGTGGCAGGTGTTTTAGGTCCAACTAATAGAACATGTTCTATATCTCCTGATGTAAACGATCCCGGTGCAAGAAATGTTACATTTGATACTTTATCTCAAGGTTATTACACCGCAGCAAAGGGTTTGGTTGAAGGTGGTGTCGATTTTTTACTTATAGAGACTATTTTTGACACTTTAAATGCTAAAGCAGCAATCTTTGGTATTGAGAATCTTTTTTCTGATATAGGTTTCTCTATTCCAATAATGATTTCTGGAACCATAACTGATGCATCAGGTAGAACTTTATCAGGTCAAACATTAGAAGCCTTTTATAATAGTTTGAGACATTCTAATGCCTTATCTTTTGGTTTAAATTGTGCTCTAGGTCCTGCTGAATTAGAGCAGTATGTATCAGAGTTGAATACAATTTGTGAAGGTTTTGTTTCAGTTCATCCTAACGCTGGTCTGCCTAATGCATTTGGTGGTTATGATTTATCTCCAAAAGAAATGGGGCAATATGCTCAAAAATGGGCATCTAAAGGCTTTATAAATATTATAGGTGGTTGTTGTGGAACAACGCCAGAGCATATTAATGCCATAGCTAAAGCTGTAGAAAATCTTTCTCCAAGAAAAATTAATGTTATTGAAAAGGCTTGTAGACTTAGTGGATTAGAAGCTTTGAATATTACTAAAGATTCTTTGTTTATAAATGTTGGTGAAAGAACAAATGTTACAGGAAGTGCAAAATTTAGAAAATTAATAAAAGAAGGAAATTTTAGTGAAGCCTTGGATGTAGCAAGGTTACAAGTAGAGAATGGAGCATTAATTATAGATATAAACATGGATGAGGGTATGATTGATGCAAAAGAATGTATGGTTAAATTCTTGAATCTTGTAGCATCTGAGCCTGAAATTTCCAAAGTACCTATAATGATTGATTCATCTAAATGGGATGTTGTTGAAGCAGGATTAAAATGTGTACAAGGTAAATCTATAGTTAATTCTATTTCCATGAAGGAAGGAATAGATAAATTTTTACTACGTGCAAATTTGATTAGGAAGTATGGTGCATCTGTAGTAGTTATGGCATTTGATGAAAATGGACAAGCTGATACCTATAAAAGAAAAATTGATATTTGTACTAAAGCTTATAACTTATTAATGAGTATTAATTTTCCACCAGAAGATATTATTTTCGATCCTAATATTTTTGCAGTGGCAACAGGAATTGTAGAACATAATAATTATGCATTAGATTTTATTAATGCAGTTAAAACAATCAAAGAAAAATTGCCTTTTGCCTTAATTTCAGGTGGCGTTTCTAATGTTTCATTTTCATTTAGAGGAAATGAACCTTTACGAAAAGCAATTCATACTGTTTTTTTATACCATTGCATTAAAAATGGTATGGATATGGGAATAGTAAACGCTGGGCAACTTTCATCATATGAAGAAATTCCTTTAGAATTGAGAGAAAAAGTAGAAGATGTTATTTTAAATTCGTCAATTCAAGCTACAGATTCTCTTTTAGAAGTTGCAGAAAAATATAGAAATAATTCCTTTTCAAGTATAGGAATACAAAATAATATAGATTCAAGTTGGAGAAACCTCTCTGCTGATAAAAGACTAGAATATTCTATAATTAAGGGAATAACTGAATATATTGATGAAGATACTGAATCTGTACGCAAATTATCAAAAAGACCTATTGATGTTATAGAAGGTCCATTAATGAATGGTATGACCATAGTTGGTGACTTGTTTGGTGCTGGAAAAATGTTTTTGCCTCAGGTTGTTAAATCTGCAAGGGTTATGAAAAAGTCTGTTTCTTATTTAGAACCATTTATTTCAGATAAAAAAACAGATATAAAAACTAATGGTAAAATTTTGTTGGCAACAGTAAAAGGCGATGTCCATGATATTGGGAAAAATATTGTTTCGGTAGTCCTTCAATGTAATAATTATCAAATAATTGATTTGGGTGTAATGGTAAGTTGTGAAAAGATAATTCAAACTGCTATTGATGAAAAAGTTGATATTATAGGTTTGTCTGGATTAATTACACCTTCATTAGATGAGATGGTACATATAGCAAAAGAGTTAGAAAATAGAGGATTACGTATCCCAGTTATAATTGGTGGTGCTACGACATCTCAAGCTCACACAGCTGTTAAATTAGAAAAAGAATATTCAGCTCCTATTGTATATGTAAGTAACGCAAGCAGAGCAGTAACTGTTGTTCAAAGTTTGTTATCTAAAGATCTAAAGTTAGATTTTTTGAAAAAAATTAGAGAGGATTATGCTTTAGCAAGACATTTTTATGAATTGAAATATTCTAAATTAAAAACAATTTCATATCAGGATGCTGTAAATAGATCAAAAATAATCGATTTTAAAATTACAAAGCCAAATACTCCAAATTTTTTGGGGTCAAAAGTACTAGATATTGATTTGAAAGAGATTTTAAAATTTATTTGGTGGCAAGGTTTGTTTTCAGCGTGGGGTTTAAAAGGTTCATTCCCTGCTTTATTGTCTGATCCTGATAGTGGTAAAGAGGCAACCAACTTATATAATGATTGTCAATTAATGCTTAAAGAATTTATTGACAGTAAAGTCTTTAAGATAAAAGGATTGATATGTTTATATCCTGCTAAAAAAACGTCTGCTGACACAGTTACTATTTGCGCAAATAAGAATTTTAATTTGCATTTTTTAAGACAACAAATGGATACGTCTACTTGTTTATCGTTGGCTGATTTTATAGATGAAGATAATGATGCTATTGGGTTTATGGCTATAAATGCAGGTATCGGGATAGAGAATATAAAACAAAAATATAAAGCAAAAGAAGATGATTACCGTGCAATGTTAGCACAAATTTTAGCCGACAGATTGGCAGAAGCTGCTGCTGAATATGTGCATTATTTGGTGAGAACAGAATATTGGGGTTATGAAGAAAAAATAAATCCCGTAGATATTGGTAGTATTATAAGTGGTAAATATCAAGGTATTAGGCCAGCTATTGGATATCCAGTGTGTCCTGATCATTCGATGAAATCTGTATTGTGGAATGTTTTTGAAGTAGAAAATAAAATTAATTTATCATTAACATCATCATACATGATGAATCCTGTTAGCGCTGTAAGTTGTTTAATTTTTGGTAATAAAGAATCGTGTTATTTTTCTGTAAATGGTATTCAGAGAGATCAGTTATTGTCATATTCTAAGTCTACTAACAGAAAAGTTGAAGACATAGAAAATGGAATGGGATACTATTTGGGTTATATTCCAACTAAATAAAAAATTAACTATAATTTGTAGTTAAGAATATGTTTTACCCTCATTTTGGTAGCTGATTTAAGTGTTTGAAATTATAGAGAGCATAAGCATGAAATACCTGCTAATAGTAAAAAATAGTTTAAGACCAATAATGCCGTTATTGTATATGTCTTTTGCTATGTTAATTGTTTTTTTTGTAGGTAGAGTAATATTATGCTTAATGATAAGTGACAGAATTGCATCTATAAAAGATTTAATGAATATATTTTTATTTGGATTCAGAATAGATCTGTCTAGTTTAGGTTGGATATTATCTATTTTGTTTACTTGTACAATCTTAAGTTCTTTAACGATATTTTCATGGAAACTTTATAGATATTTATACATTGTACTAATGTCTTTTTTTGTAACATTTTCATTTTTTATGGAAGCTTCTACGCCAGATTTTATAACTGAGTATGGCGTTAGACCTAATAGATTCTTTGTAGAATATCTAGTTTATCCGAAAGAAGTTTTAAAAATGCTTTGTCAAGGGAGAGCTTTGCAATTAGTTATTGGATTGATAATTGTTGTTTTAGTTTTTTTAGGAGCATTAAGGATATTTGGAAAAATAGTAAAGAAAGAATATAAAATTAATAAACTAGTAACTATACTGCTTTTACCTGTTATTTTGGCTGTTACTGTATTTATGGCTAGATCAACTTTAGGTCACCGTCCTATAAATCCTGCAATGGTTGCATTTAGTACAGATCCCACAATAAATGAAGCTGTTTTAAATTCAAGTTATTCAGTGGCATTTGCGGCTACTCGAATGAAAAAAGATAAAAGTGCCATGGAATATTATGGAAAAATGGATGATGAAACTTTAATTTCTCTTGTTAGGAATAATTCAAACAGAGTTTCGCAACAATATGAACAAGGAGGTAAATCTCAACCAACACTGTCTTTAAATCAAGCAGCTTATAATAGAAGTAAACCTTTGAACATTGTTATCCTTTTGCAAGAAAGTTTTGGCGCTCAATTTGTAAAATCTTTGGGCGGCTTAGATTTATCCCCAAATTATGAAAAATTATCAGCAGAAGGATGGAGTTTTACAAATGCTTTTGCTACAGGAACAAGATCTATTCGAGGCATTGAAGCTGTTGTTTCTGGTTTTCCTCCTACGCCAATAACAGCTGTCGTTAAATTAGATAAAGCTCAAAGTAATTTTTTCACGTTACCTGCTTTGCTTAAGTCAAAAGGATATGTTACAAGTTTTATTTATGGTGGTGAAACCCATTTTGATAACATGAAAACCTTTTTTTTAGGAAATGGTGTACAAAATATTATTGGAGAGAATGATTATTTAAATCCATCTTTTGTTGGCTCTTGGGGCGTTAGTGATGAAGATTTGTACAAAAAAGTGAATGAGCAATTTAAAACAATGTACGCGAGCAAAAAGCCATTTTTTAGTTTAGTGTTTACTTCTTCAAATCATGATCCATTTGAATTTCCTGATGGAAAAATTGACTTGTATGATGTGAATAAAAACACGAGAAATAACGCAGTGAAATATGCTGATTATGCATTAGGTGAATTTTTTAAGAATGCAAAAAAAGAAGAATATTATAAAGACACTATTTTTTTAATTATTGCTGATCATGATAGTAGGGTAACTGGGAAAACTAGTGTTCCATTAAGTAATTATCATATTCCTGCTTTAATTTTAGGAGCTGATATTAAGCCCAAAATAGACAATAGAATGGTCAGTCAAATAGATATGGCTCCAACGTTATTATCATTAGCAGGGATATCGGCATCATATCCAATGATTGGCCAGGATTTATGTATAAATACTAATGGGGGGCGTGCTCTTATGCAATATAACAATAATTTCGCATATATGATACCTGGGAAAGTAGTATTATTTTCTCCTGAAAAGGAGCCACAAACATACGCATTGGAAAAATTGTCCGGCCCTTTGGTTCCGATATCAAATGAAAAAGATTTTGTGAATATTGGCCATGCAATGGGAATAATTGGTGATTATCTATACTCTAATGAATTATATGGAAGTGAATATTTAAATACAAATTCTAAGTAATTTTTAAGAGTGAATTATTAAATAAGTTGTAATATTTTCTGTATTAGTTATCTTACAATTGGTATTTTGTTGAAAATGCTTATTTACATTGTTTTGAAAATAAGCATTTTGGCATTAGTTAAATTCTTTTTCAAATTCTGCAGCTGAAATTATAGTGCAATCTGAGTTTGTTGTTGGGAATATAGCTAATTCTCCATTTGATGAAGCCATTGTTGGAATCCATTTTTCCAAAAAAATAGCTAATGAAATTGCTTGAGGTGTGTATTTTTCGCAGGTTTCGTTATTTTCTGTATATTTTGCAGCGTAGTCTTCATGACACCATACAGGTAGTATATTATTTTCAGAATCCTCATCTGTGGATTCTAGAAATAAAATTTCTTGTTCTTTTCTTAAAACGTAAACAACCAAATTTTTTTTAATCTTTGAAAAAAAATGTTGGTATCGATAATCTGCATTAAGTTGTAACGCAGCGTTAAATTCGGTATCAGTTAACAAATAACTCATTATCAATTTTATCCTTTATATTTCTAGTACTATTTTATGATTATAAAATTTTGTTCAAAAAAATTCCAGTGTAAGATTTTTCATTTTTGGAAACTTGTTCAGGAGTTCCAATTGCGATTACCTCTCCTCCATTGTTTCCACCTTCTGGTCCAAGATCAATTATATAATCTGCACATTTTATTACATCTAGATTGTGCTCTATAACAACAATAGTATTACCAGCGTCTCTTAGTTTAAATAAGACATTTAATAACATATCTACATCTTGGAAATGAAGTCCTGTAGTTGGCTCATCTAGAATATACAGTGTTTTGCCTGATGAAATTTTTGAGAGTTCTTTAGCTAGTTTTATTCTTTGAGCTTCCCCTCCAGATAATGTAGTAGCTTGTTGACCTAGTGTAATGTATGACAAACCTACATCAGATAGAGTTTGGAGTTTCTTTTTTATAGTTGGTATTGCTTCAAAGAATTCAAGAGCTTCTTCTACTGACATATTTAAAACATCTTGGATTGTTTTGTTCTTATAGGTAATATCTAATGTTTCTTTATTAAATCTTTTTCCACAACATTCATCACATTTAACGTAAACATCTGGAAGAAAATTCATTTCTACTTTGATTACTCCATCTCCATGACATGCTTCGCATCTTCCACCTTTAATATTAAATGAAAATCTTCCTGGAGTATATCCTCGAGCTCTTGATTCTCTTGTGTTTGCAAATAGTTCTCTAATTGCTGTAAAGAAATCTACGTATGTTGCAGGATTGGATCTAGGAGTTCTGCCAATAGGACTTTGATCAATATTTATTACTTTATCAAAATATTCTAAGCCCTCAATATTTTGATAGGGATCGGGTATGCTGTTTTTTGCATTATTTAGTACTTTTTGGGCAATTATATAAAGAGTATTGTTAACTAATGTTGATTTCCCTGATCCAGACACACCTGTAACGCAAGTTAATAGGCCACATGGAATACTAATTGAAATGTTTTTTAGATTATTACCTTTTGCACCACTTAATTTTATAAACTTATCTCCCATTGCTTTTCTTTTAGGTATTGCAATTTTCTTTACTCCGCTGAGGTACATTCCAGTTATAGACGATGGCTCATTAACAATATCATTTATCGAACCTTGAGCTACAATTTGTCCGCCATGAATTCCTGCTCCAGGTCCTACATCAATTATATGATCTGCTTTTCGAATTGTATCTTCATCATGTTCAACGACAATAACAGAATTACCTAAATCACGTAGATGAAAGAGAGACTCTAAGAGTTTTTCATTGTCTCGTTGATGTAATCCAATACTAGGTTCATCTAATACGTACATAACACCTGTAAGTCCAGAACCTATTTGACTAGCAAGTCTAATTCGCTGACTTTCACCACCAGATAAAGTGTCAGCAGATCTATTTATTGTTAGATAATCTAATCCAACGTTAACTAGAAATTGAAGGCGAGAAGTTATTTCCTTAATTAGTCTATTCGCTATAGTCTCTTGTTGAAGAGATAATTTTAAATTTTTGAAAAAATTCAAATTTTCTTTTATTGTAAGGCTCCCTAATTGAGGTAAAGAAAGGTTATTTATAAAAACATTTCTATATGCTTCTTTTAATCTAGCTCCATTACATTCTGTACATTCTCGTGCAGTTATGTATTTTGATAATTCTTCTTTTTGACTATTAAAACCTTCTTTAAATTTTTTATTAATAGACTGAATTACTCCATCAAAACTTGTTTTTCTTTGGTAAAGTCCACCATTTTCCAAAATCATTTTTATTTCTATTTGTTCATTATTATTTCCAAAGAATATTAAATCTTTTATATTGTTAGATAATTGATTATAAGGAGTATCAAGACTAAAGCCGTAATGTTTTGCTAAAGATGAAAGTATTGCAAAATTGTTTTTTGCCGAAGGACTCCAATATTTTATTGCTCCTTCTCTAAGGGTCAAATATTCGTCTACAATAAAAGAATCTGGTAAAAAAATTTCAATTGCACCTAATCCTAAGCATGTAGGACATGCACCAGCAGGATTATTAAATGAAAAATTTCTTGGTTCAAGTTCTTGAATAGAATATCCACATTTTAGGCAAGAATAATTTTGAGAGAAGACTAAGTCATTAATTTGTGGTTCATCAATTAATGATACAGATGCTATTCCATTGGTGAGTTTTAATGCTGTTTCTAGCGAGTCTGCAATTCTTTGCAGAAATATGTCGTCATCACGTTTTTTTAATCGATCTATTATGATTTCTATATTATGTTTTTTATGCAAATCTAATTCTGGAGGATCTGATAAATCACAAATTTCTCCATCAATTTTTGCTCTAATGTAACCAGCGCGAGCCATATTATCTAATAATAATTTATATTCCCCTTTTCTATTTCTTACTATAGGGGCAAGAATCATGATTTTTGAATCTGTTGGTATTTTAAGTATTTCATCTTGCATTTGTTTAATAGTACTTGCTTTTAATATATTACCATGTTGTGGGCATCTAGCTTCACCAATTCTGGCGTAGAGCACTCTTAAGTAATCGTAAATTTCTGTTATTGTACCAACAGTTGATCTTGGATTATGAGAAGTTGATTTTTGTTCTATTGATATGGCTGGAGATAAACCTTCAATATATTCAACGTCAGGTTTATCCATTAATTGTAGAAACTGTCTAGCGTACGAAGAGAGCGATTCTACATATTTTCTTTGTCCTTCAGCATAGATTGTATCAAATGCTAGAGATGATTTCCCTGAGCCTGATAACCCTGTAATAACACAAAAGCAATCTTTAGGAATATTAACTCTTATATTTTTTAAGTTATGTGTTTTAGCCCCTTTAATTATTATTTCTTTTGCCATATCCGCCCCAAATTTGTAATAATTATTTATTAAATAATACAAATTATTATGTATTTATAATATAAAACAAATGCATTAATATTTAACATTATTTCAATATTATATGCTATTGCTTGTCTATCTAGCTATTAATTCTTTAAGTTAATGTAATAGAATTTATTATGTAGTAGCACTAGTTTTATGTGCTTTATGTATAAGGTATATTAAGGGAGTTGTACATCATTTTATAAAATTCATTTTTTGTTTCTTGAGGGACATATTTTTAGACTTATGATAATATGGACAAGATTTGTTTGTGGTTGAAGGTTTTTAATGATTTTTTAGTATCTGTACCTTCAATTGGTATTGTTTTATAAGGAGTAGTTATGCCAAGAGGTATAAATAAAGTAATTTTATTGGGTAACATATCCAATGATCCAGATTTTCGTATGCTACCAAGTAATTCAACAGGTGTTGCAACAGCATCTCTAGCAACTAATGAAAGTTACCGAGATCAACAAGGACAGATGCAAGATCGTGTAGAATGGCATAGGTTGGTTTTTTGGGGTAGATTGGCTGAAATAGCTAGAGATTATTTAAGGAAAGGAAGTTTAGTTTATGTTGAAGGTAAGATGAGAACTCGCTCATATGACGATAAACAGGGCATTAAAAGATATGTTACTGAAATTCAAGTATTAGAAATGCAAATGTTAAGTAGCAAAAATAGTAATCAGCAACAACCTGTTGGTAATAATTATTCCCAACCTCAGCAACAAATGTCAAATTATTCCCAGAATCAAAATGTTGTGAAAGAATCTAGTGTGCAAGATAAATTTTCGCATAGCACGCAAAATAACAATGTTTCTTCTGGAAATATGGTTAATCAAGCAAGCCTTAATTCTAATCCTACTAAATGGAGCATGCCGGAACCTAATTCGTTTAAGGTTGCTCAGGATTTTCCTCAAACTTCTAGTAGTGATAATACTTCAAAAAATAAAAATGAAAATGAACCTGATATGCATCCTTTTGCAGATGATGATGTTCCATTTTAATATTATTAAAAAAATTGTTATATGGCTACATATAAAATTAAATATTACTCGAATGTATGTAGCCATTAGTTTTGTTAAGTTCAGTTAACTCTTTAAAGTATGATTTTTAGGAGTTATTAATATTATATAATATTTTATATAATCTAGTTTTGTATTATTTTTATTAAAAAATTTCTCAGCTTAATTTAATTAGTATAATAATTTTGTTAAAAATAAAAAACTTAAATGATATAAAAACACCTAATTTCTTGTAAATTTAAGAATAATGGCGTTAAAATTGTAGAAGTATTTAATTGATTTTTGTATTTCTACTAATAAAGATAAATTTGAGAAAATGTCAGGCATTTTCATATTTGTGATATTTGAATTATATGTATAATTTGATTTATGCTAAATTTAATTGCAATGAAATAGTTATTATGTGCAAATTTCAAATGAAATTTGTTAAAGTTAACTAAGGTATTGATGATGTAGAGCATGAAATTTAGGTTTTATCAATGAAAAAAAATGATTTTAACACGGTGATTATTGGTTTAGGACATAATGAGGTAAACCTTTTATGTGTAAACCATAAGGGTTTGGTAACGGACTCTAAGACGTGTAATTCTTCAGGTGATTGGCCTCTAGTTATAAAAGATTTATTTACTAAAAATAAAATTTCACCTAGAGCTTTAGTAAAAGTGATGCTTTACAATGGAGTATATAGTGTAGCTCAATTACCTAAAAATGAACTTTTAACTGAAGAAGAATTGCATGGTATTGCAATGTATAAGGACCTAGATGGAGCAGTGCCTGGAAGAATATCTGATTATACTTGGGATTTTTATGATACAAAAACAAGCAAAAGTTCTAAACCAACATTAACATTTGTGCTTGTAGAGAAAAGAATAATTTCTGTTGTTGCCACTATAATTAACAGCTTAGCGGTGTTAGATAAAATTACGATAAGTGATTTAGCTATGGCTGATTTCATTTCATTCTATCAATATGTTTCATTAAAGAAGGAAAATCCCACAAATAGTCCTTATATTCCTCAACTATGTATAACCCTATTTTTAGCAAATAATCATGAACTGATGGTTTACGGTGTGTATAACGGTGAATTGTGTTATTCAAGAGCATTAAAAGGGTATAAAACATTAAGTGGTGGCGTAGTAGGTGGACCTAATGATCCTCTGTTATCTAGATTAACTACTGAAATATTAAGATTAAGCGACGATTTTTTTACGTCTCAATTGGGACTACCTCCTTTTTCAAAACTTTTAGTTATTATTGATTCAGATCAGTTAGAAGCCATAACTGATGTATTGAGTCTTAATTTTAGAAGAGTGGTTGAAGTTATTCCTCTTGAAAAATGTGCATTTGCGCGAGTTCCTAATGGATACACGTTAGGGCAAAATGAGGAAATAAATCTGATTGCAAATAAAAATATTAATTTTTTACCGCTTTATGGGTTGTTAAAAGAAGGATTATTAAAAATTGAAAAAAATTAGAATTAATCTGTACAGTAGTGAATTTAAGCCTAAAAAGATTATCCTTAGTTTATCTCAAATGATTATTATTTGGTTGGTAACAGCAGCATTCGTTTGCTGTGTATATGTTATTACCTACCAAGAAAAAGTACATTTAAAAACACAAAATCAGCAATTATCAATGCAGTTGAATAATGTTAATGATGAATTGATGCAAACACAGTCTTTGGTAGCACAGATGACTCCTAATGCGAGTTTAATAGAAAGAACCAAAAATTTGAAAATTATTTTAGATACCAAAAAACAATTGATGGGCTTTATAGAAGATAAAGTTGATTTAAAGAGTAATGGTTATGCGGGTTTTATGGAAGCTATGGCTCGTATTAAAAGCAATGGTATTTCAGTGACTCATTTTGCTATTAAAGATAAAGATGCAGAAATTGAAGGTGACGCGTTAAATGGAAAATCTTTACCATTATGGATTTCTCAGTTTAGGAATTATAATGATTTGAGTCCGGTTGTATTTGGTGGTGTTAAATTACATAGAGATCCTGATTCAGATATACTTCATTTTGAATTGAAAAAAGCATACATCGAATCCGAACAAAAAAATGATGAAGAGGAATAACTATGAGTTCTAATTATGCTTTTTATAAGAATAAAGTTGCCTCTATGACTGTACGTGAAAGAGTCATGGTTTGCCTTGTAGGTGTTGTTCTTTTCGTTTTCCCCGGCTTTTTTGGTTTTATTGAAAGTAATACCAAAAGTATTAGCGATTTAAAAACAGTTATTGCTAATCAGAAAACAGAATTACAGTCTGTATCTAGTGAACTTGAAATTTGGCAAGGTAAACTAACTGGAGATCCTAACGAGATTATGCGTAAGGATATTTCAGATATGGAAAAAGAACTTAAATTATTGGACCAAGTGTTATCTAAAGAAACTGTAAATTTAATAGACGCTGGACAAATGCCTGAAATTTTGACGAATGTATTAAGTGTTGGTGGGACAATTTCTATTCAAGGTGTTGAATCATTAAAACCTAAAACTCTATTAAAGAAAGGGAATGTAGCCCTTTATCAGCATGGTATTAGAGTGACATTAAGAGGTAAATATCTTGATATTTTATCCCATCTTAAAAATCTAGAGGGTATGGAACATAATTTTTATTGGAGTTCAATGGATTATAAAGTCGATGAATATCCTTATGCTGTAGTAATCCTCGAACTTTATACATTAAGTATAAATAAGGATTTTATTCGTGGTTAAATATATTTTAATGATGCTGATTCTTTTTGTCAGTTCTCAAAATGCGCTAGCGGAGGTTTACCTTCGGGATCCAACAACTCCAGTTAAGGGTGGTGTCGTTGTATCTGATTTTACATCAGAAGATAATGGTTCCTTAAAACTTCAAGCTGTATTTGTTGGAAATGGAAAATCAAGGGCAATAATAGACGGTAAAACATGTTCTCTAGGTGAAGAATGTGGTGGTTATATATTGACTACTATTACATCTAAAGGAGTAATTTTAACTAGTTTAGATCATAAAGAAAAATTAACATTGCCTCTTTATTCTTTTGGAAATGAAAAATGATAAACATAAAAAAATCTTATTTATCTATATTGTTATTTGCGTTTTTTGTGACGGGATGTGTATATCATCATCCTGAGCCAAAAGAAGTTAAAGATGAGTTGAAGACAGCAATGAATCTATCTGACAAAATAGAAATACCCGAAGATGTATTAAATGAATTAAATCCAGACAATCCTTTGGATGGTGATTATTCTGCAAAAGATATACGTCGTGTTACTGTTGCTGCTAACAATGTTCCTGCTGCCGAATTTTTTGCACAGATTATGGGAGAAACAAATGAATCTGTCGTGGTTCATCCTGAAGTTAGTGGTGAAATAACTTTAAGTATGGAAAATGTAACTGCAAGTGAAATATTTAATTCTGTATATAAAATGTATGGCTACAGGACTGAAAAACAAGGGTCGATTTACTATGTATATCCATCTGGAGTACATACTGAAACTATTCCTATCAATTATATCTTTTTAAAAAGGGCGTCAGAAACCAATATATCAATAAGCAACAATACTGTATCTAATACTAATTCTGATAGTTCATCTAATAGTGATTCATCTAATAGTAGCTCAAATAATTCGTCTAATGATAGTTCTAGTGGTTCTGATAGTGAATCTACTAGTGGTACTAATCTTAAAACTACGGCAGAAAGCGATTTTTGGACAGAATTAGAAAAAACTCTTTCAGGTATCGTCGGTAATGGCGAAGGCCGAATGGTTAGGGTTAATCCGCAAGCTGCTAATATAACTGTAAGAGGTATGCCTAATGAAATTGATTCGGTACGACATTTTTTGCAAATTACTGAAAATTCATTAAGACGTCAAGTTATTATTGAAGCCAAACTTTTAGAAGTAACTCTGTCAGAAGATTATGAACAAGGTATTGAATGGTCGAAGATATTCAATGGTAATTCTGGTGAAGGAAAATCTATTGGAACTCAGGCTGGATGGGCTGGAGGTTCAACTAATAATGTGTTTTCAATTTTAGGCGGTGGATTTAATCTATCAATGAACGATAGTAAATACAGTGCTGTAATTAATTTATTGAAGACTCAAGGTGATGTAAGCACATTATCAAGCCCGCGCATAACAGCTTTAAATAACCAAAGAGCAGTTATAAAAGTTGGAAAAGATTCATATTTTTTAACAGGATTGTCTACTGATAGTTCTAGTACAAGTAGCTCTGACACAAATTTGGTGTCTAGCGATTACACTTTTTCTCCTTTTTTTAGTGGAGTTTCTTTAGATGTGTTACCTCAAATTAGTGAGGATGGCAAGATTATTTTACATATTCACCCTGCCGTTATTGAAGTAGCAGAGGATAAGAAAACTATAAAGATTAACAATAAAGATACTGAGTTACCTTTTGCTAGTTCTGAAATAAGAGAATCAGATACTATTGTTGAAGCTAAATCAGGAGATGTAATTGTAATTGGTGGATTGATGAGTCATAAAAAGGGAGATCTTGAATCTAAAATTCCTTTGCTTGGAGACATCCCATGGGTAGGAGAACTTTTTACTAATAAATCAATTTATGATAAGAAAAGTGAATTAGTAATCTTACTAAGACCAATTGTTGCTGAAGGTGATTCTTGGAATACTGAATTAAAGAAGTCGTTAGATTTGTTGCAGAAGTGGTATCCGAATGAAGACTCAACTATTACTGAACCTATGCATAATAGTGATAAGAAGTAAGGTTTAAAAGTGTCACAAAATATTTTTGATCCAAATAAGTTGTTAGAATTCTTCGGCCTTAATCAACAGCCTTTTGGTTTGACACCTAATACTAGTTTATATTATGGGCTTCCTCCTCATGAAGAAGCTTTGGAAGTTTTACATTCTGCATTAAATAATGGTGAGGGATTTATAAAGGTTACTGGTGAGGTGGGAACTGGAAAAACAATGGTTTTACGCCTCTTTATTTCAAAATTACCAAGTGAATATGAATTAGTATATTTACCTAATCCAATTTTGAATCCAAGAGAACTTAAAGTTTCTATAGCTAGGGAATTAGGAATAAACGTTTCAAATTGTACTAATTTATCTTTAAATGATGATATAAATCATTGTCTATTAGATTTAAATAAGCATGGTAAGAGAGTTGTATTAGTAATTGATGAAGCTCAAGCTTTACCTGACGATACTATTGAAGCAATTAGACTACTAGGAAATTTAGAAACTGAACATAATAAAATGTTACAAATAGTATTATTTGGTCAGCCAGAATTGGATGATCGTTTAAATTGTGACAATCTGCGTCAGCTGAAGCAAAGAATTTCCTTCTCATATAAATTACGCCCCTTAGATAAAGATGAAACAGAGGCTTATTTAGTTTACCGTATGAGGGCTTCAGGTTTTAAGGGAGATCCTTTATTTACACCTAGTGTTTCTAAATTGATTTATAAATCTTCAAATGGTATTCCTAGATTGATAAACATTATTTCAGCAAAATGTATTATGCTTGCTTACGGTAAAGGAACATACAGGTTGACACGTAAAATAGCAAGAGAAGCAATCGGAGACACAGTAACTAAAAGAGTAAATCATGCAAATATTGTGAATTTTGGTTTGATAATTTTATTTTTAATGATGCTTGGTTTAGCTGTGTTTTTATTATTTGGAGGGCGATAATGAGTGTTATAAATAATGTGCTCAATGAATTAGATAAACGTGATGCTTCATCGACTCATGGTAAGTATCAAGCTAAGGCTAGAAAAGGATTATGGCAAATAATTCTTATTATTGCTGTGGCTTTAATGTTTGTCTTATTGTGTTCTATAGTTATTTATCGTTTTGTTTATGTTGATAGTAATAATATTTCTAATATTCAAATTGAGTCAACGGTAAAAGCTCCAGTTAAAAATGTAGATAATACAGCTAATGAAGAAAAAAACAATGATGTTGCTGAGTCCAATGTTAATAATGCTAAAGATTTAGAAGTTAAAGGTACAATTAAAGAACAAGCTACAGTTACTGTGGATAAAAATATTCAAGAACAATATGATTCTTCTGTAAATAATGCGAAAAACAATACACAAAATGTGCTCGATTTAAATATAGAAAATGAAAAGATTAAATCTATTGCAAAAGATGAGTCGCCTAACGATGATTATGCTGAAGAACAATTTTTTATTGAGGAATTACCCAATCCAGAACCTACTATAAAACAAAGCTATATTAAAGTAACAGAGAAAAAATTTACAGGTCAACAAGAAATTGAATATGAAAGGAAACAAGCTAATACAGCGATGGCCAAAGGTAATCCTTCTGGGGCTATTGATGCATATAGTTCAATTTTAGCTAAAAATCCTAGAGACTATAATGCAAGAGAAAAATTAGCAGCTCTTTACTATGGGAAAGATAAAACATTAGATGCAATAAAGGTGTTAGATAGAGGAATTGAATTATCACCTGAACATTATGATTATCGTTTATATTTGGCTAGAATATATTCGTCTATTAATCAAAATTCTCAAGCCGTAAAAGTTTTAGCATTGGGGAATCCTCCTGTAGAAAAAAATGTTGATTATTACGCTACACTTGCAACTTTAGCTAGAAATAACGGAGATAATACTATTGCTGAACAAGCTTACAGAAAACTTTCAACAATAAGTGGAAAACAAGGTAAATGGTACATGGGTTTAGGTTTAGTATTAGAAGAACAAAAAAAGTTTAACGAGGCAAAAATTGCTTATTTAAAATCTAAAAATTTATACCTAAGTACTGCATCTAAAAACTTCGTAGAGCAGAGAATTAAATATTTGGAGACTATGAATAATGACAGAAAATAGTTCTCGAAAAAGAATAAGAATTGGTGATGTTTTAGTCCAATCAGGCATTATTACTGCAGATGATGTTGAAAGAGCTTTGGCATATTCTAAAGAAATGAATACAAAGCTTGGTCAATCAGTTGTAGCCTTAGGACTTGCGTCAGAGGCTGATATATGTACAGCTTTAGGTCAACAATTACGTATGACCGTAATAACAGATTTATCTAAACTTAATATTGATACGCCTACAGTACAGTTGCTTCCTGAAAACATGGCTCGTCAAAAGCACGCTATTGCCATTTCGCAGACAGAAAACAAGAATACTGGTAATATAATAATTACTGTTATTATTGCTGATCCTTTGGATTATCCAAGTAGAGATGATATTCAAGATAAGCTTGAACCAAATGAAGTTGATTTTGTTATTGCTCCAGAATCAGAAATTGTAAGATATTTGCCTCAGTTGTATAGAAATACTGAAACAATTGCAAAATATGCAAATCAGTTGCAAACGGAAGTTACTAAGTCAGCTTTTGATATTAGTGCTGATACATTGGGGGTAGATGACGAGACTTCAGATGCAGCTGTTGTTAATTTGTTGCGTTCAGTTTTTGAAGACGCTGTTAACTGCAATGCCTCAGATATACACATAGAACCAGATGAAGATGTACTGAGAATTAGACAGCGTATAGATGGTAATCTTACTGAACAAGTTCTAAATAACGTGGATATAGCTCCAGCAATTGCATTGAGAATAAAATTAATGGCGGGGCTAGATATTTCAGAAAAAAGATTACCTCAAGATGGTAGATTTCCTGTAATTATTGCAGCAAAGAATATAGATGTTCGTGTTTCAACTTTACCTTCCCAGCACGGCGAATCTATAGTTATGAGATTGCTTAATCAATCGAATGGACTACTATCACTTGAAAGTACAGGAATGCCTCCACAAATTTTAAGCAAATTTAGGCAGCAATTACATCAGCCTCACGGAATGATACTTGTCACGGGGCCAACTGGCTCAGGAAAAACTACAACTTTGTATGGTGCACTTAATGAGCTTAATCAACCACAAGTTAAAATTATTACTGTTGAAGATCCTGTGGAATATCGTTTACCAAGAATAACTCAAGTTCAAGTTAATTCTAAAATAGGATTAGATTTTGCTAATGTTCTTCGTTCAACTTTACGTCAAGATCCAGATATATTATTGGTTGGTGAAATGAGAGACCATGAAACTAGTGAGATAGGATTAAGAGGTTCAATGACAGGACATTTAGTTTTGTCAACTTTACACACTAATGATGCAGTATCAAGTACTATGAGACTAGTTGATATGGGGGCTCCTGGTTATCTTGTAGCAGGATCTTTAAAAGCAGTTTTGGCTCAGCGATTGGTTCGCAGAATATGTCCAAAATGTGGCGCTCCGTGTCAGCCTAATATTTCTCAAATGAATTACATTGAAGATGCATTAGGTATATCTATTGAAGATCAGCAAAAACAAACTTTTTTTATGGGGAATGAGGGAAAGGGCTGCCAATATTGTAATTTTACAGGATATAAGGGAAGAGTTGGTGTTTTTGAACTTTTAATTCTTAATCAACGAATGATGGATGCTTTAAGGCGAGAAGATCATGAGGCTTTTGCAAGGGCAGTAAGAGAAAATGATGATTACGAGTCTTTGTCAAAAATGGCTTATAATTTTGCAGTAAAAGGTATTACTTCTATAGAAGAAGTAATGAAGGTAGCGGAGATAATTAAATAATGACTATATATAATTATCGCGCAAAAGATAAATACGGTACATATAAAATTGGTTTGGTTGAGGCTCAAAGTACATTAGACGCAATAGATGAAATAAGAAGACAAGGATTGCTACCTATAGATATTAAAGAGGGGGGGAACCTAGGTTTTTCTTTTAAGATTGATTTTAAACAAATATTGCATGGCCACGTTGGTTTGCCGCAACTAATTATGATGTGTAGACAAATGTATTCCTTATCTAAGGCCGGTGTACCTATTATAAGAGCAATTTCTGGTTTAGCAGATTCAACAGAACATTATGGTTTAAAAAATTCATTACTTAAATTAAATAAAGATTTAGTTGGAGGTAAGTCTCTTAATTTATCAATGCAAGAGCAACCAAATATATATTCATCACTTTTTGTTGCAATGATTAATGTTGGTGAAAATACAGGTAGATTAGAAGATGCATTTTCACAGCTAGCAGATTATTTTACACTTGAACATGAGACTAGAAAGCGTATTTCAAGTGCCATGCGCTATCCTACAATAGTAGTTATTTTTATTATGGCAGCTATGGCTATACTCAATATTTTTGTAATTCCTGTCTTTAGTCAAATGTTTTCAAAATTTGGGGTAGAATTGCCTATTACTACAAGACTTTTAATTGCAACATCCAATTTTTTTGTAAATTATTGGATGTATATGGCGGCTATGGTTATTGCTGCTCCGTTCTTAATTAAAGCTGGATTAAAACGTCCTATAATTAGATTAATATGGGACAGAATGAAATTAAAAATTCCAATTTTAGGTGGAATAATTAATAGGGCTTTATTGGGTAGATTTTGTAGAAGTTTTTCATTAATGCTTAAGGCAGGAGTGCAATTAAATTTGGCATTAACTCTCGTCGCTGATGCAATTGATAATAAATATCTTGAAGAACATGTTTTGGAAATGCGACGTCAGATTGAGCAAGGTAATTCCCTTGCAATAGTTGCAAAGCAGAGTAATATGTTTACTCCTTTAGTGTTGCAAATGTTTGCAGTAGGTGATGAAACAGGTAGAGTGGATGAATTGCTTATAGAAGCTGCTGAATATTATGAAAGAGAAGTAGATTATGATTTAAAGTCATTAACTTCAAAAATAGAGCCATTACTTTTGGTTATAGTCGCTGTAATGGTTGGTGTTTTAGCTTTAGGTATATTTACTCCTATGTGGGATATGTATGGCGCAATGCAGGGGAAATAGTGAAATTTAGTATTAGTAATGCTGATGAAAAATTAGGATATTTATATAGATTTATTATTGTTTTCATTGTGATTAGCGTGTTAGGTGTTTTGTCAATTAAGTTATTTATTGAACCACAAAGTGATAGAACATTGGAAACAGCCATGGATAGTATGGCTACTAATATGAGTGAAAGATCATTATTAATTCACAATATTTGGTTAAGTTCTGGTAAAGATAAGTTAATGTATCCTCCATCATGGTTGAATTTGTACAATGGAATTGAAGAAAAAGAGTTGGGATTTAATCCCAAAAAGTTACGTTTTGTAATTTCTTTAAATGGTTGGCCAATGAATGTTCTTGGTATTGATGATGATGAAAAATCATGTGAAAATCTTTGGAGAGGTATCCTCGGGAAAAAACTTAGATTGTTTATTGAAGAAGTGCGTGTAGTTCATAAACCTGATAAAGAAATATGTATTTTTAATACATCTGTATCTAGTTTTATATATAATTATAACAACGGCTCGGTTGTTAAACTGACTAACAACATGTGAAAAATTAAGGATTGATAAATGAAAAGTCTTATGAATAAGGGTTTTACTCTCATTGAACTTATCATAGTAATTGTTATATTAGGTATTTTGGCTGCAACAGCTTTGCCAAGATTTTTAGATGTAACAGAAGAAGCTAAAAAAGCAAGTGTTGAAGGTGTGTCTGGTAATTTTGCAACTGGGATTTTGCTAATCCGAGCTCAATGGGAGGCTAAAGGACGACAAAAGGTTAGTGAAGTTAACAGTACGCTTTATGATGGAAACAGATTTTATCTTACTACGCCGTCTAATTCTAAAATTGAAGATGGATCTATGAGCCCTGGATACCCTATAGCAGCCACAACTGCTGGTGCAAGCATGCCTAGTATTAATGCAGAAACTGCAAACTATTATACATCAGGATTAACAGAACAAAGATGTTTGGATATTTGGGAAAAGATGCTTCAAAATCCTCCTAAAGCTACAATTAGTACTTCTGATTTAAATAATAGTTCTAGTGATTATAAGTATTTTATTTCTTATAGCCAAGGTAGTGTAAATGGAAGTTCTGTTGCTAATTATGGTACATGCCATTACTATTTAGTATTGTCTTTACAAAAAGGTGATAATGGTCAGTATAAGGACCCTAATAATTCTACAACATCGTACATGAGTTTTACTTATACTCCTGCTTTAGGTTTGATAACACCACACATTAATTCAGAATCAGATTAATATAATGATAAAATATATCAGAGGATTTACGTTAATTGAATTTGTTTGTGTAATGTTGATAATTGGTATTTTATCAGCATATGCAGCTGCTAATCTTTCATCTAGATCCTCTGATCACTATCAATATTGTCGTGAGGCATCAGCTTTATTGAGAGAAGTTCAAAATATTAACATTAATCAAGGTGTAACCACTGACGTTTATTTTATAAGTTCGGTTGATGGTTTTGGTTATTGTTTAAGTACTGAATGTAATGATAAAAGCAAATGGCATAATCCAGTAATGCTAAGCACAATGTCTTTGACGGAATCTAAAATTAAATTTAATGGATTGGGTCAATTGTCTCCAATGAGTAGTTCTAATATTCCTTCCATTGATGGTACGAAGTCGATTAAAATTAATGGTGTTGATTCAGAGTTTTATTGTACTGTATCAATAACTCAAGAAGGAAGTATTTCATGGAAATGAGGCATGGATATTTTTTAAAAGGTTTTACGTTAATCGAAGTGATCCTTGGGTTAGTTATAATTTCTATAGCCTTGTCTGGTATTATTTCAGTCTTTTTCTCATTTAGGGAAGCATCTATAAATCCAATTTTTGAAGCTAAAGCATCAATGCTAGCAGATCATGTAATATCTCGTATTTATGCTGTTTCATATGATGAAAATTCAGATCATAATGGGAGTGAATGTAGGTGTGGAGAATCTAGTGTAGGTGTAAGTAGTGATAGTTTGAAGCTTTGTCCAAATGTAGATTGTTCCAAACCAAGTGAATTTGGTCCAGATACGCCAAATGAAAAAGAATCTACTACTCCTGATGGTTTTAACGATGTAGATGATTTTGATACCAATTTGCTATGCTCTAAGGGAAGTAATGATGTTAAAAATTTATGTGGTGGTAATTTAGAATTATGTGGAAATTCCACATCTAAATGCATAATTCAGGCTTCATTTTTTACAACAGCTGTTTTTGGAGATTGGATTGATAGCCAAAAAAGTGTTGTTGAATTATATGATGTTGCGTATAAAGATTTTTATGTTTATATTCATGTTTCGCAAAATCCTTCTGTGACCACAATTAATGGGAAAGACTATTTAGGAATTTTGAAATCTCCCATTTTGGTAAATGGTGTTTATCCATTTGCTCAAATTAAAACTGTAGATTTGGCAATAGTAACTCCTCAAGGAAGCATTTATAAATACAGAATGCTAAGAGGTAATTATTGATGAATATAAAAAGAGGTTTTACCTTAATTGAATTAGTTGTGTGTATGATCCTTTTAGGAATCTCTGCAATAAGTGTGGTATCTTTTATTGGAATGGGAGCTGAGTTTTTTGGCGATACAGTTGCTAGGGTTGAGTTAGCAAGTTATACAAGAAACGTAATGTTAAGAATACAAAGACAAATTTCGATGTCAATTCCATATCAAATCAATGTAAAATCAAATAAATATTTAGAGTTTGTACAACCTATAGGTACTTATCGAATAATTAAAGCTTCTCCTTCAGAAATCGTTTTGTCTGTAAGTCAAAAACAGGTAAATGATATTTTTCATTCGAAAGATTCGTGCCCACTATTGGCTGGTAACACGTACGAACAAAAATTGGCGATAATTGACTCTAATAAATATCTTAAGCAAATAAAAATAAAAAAAATTGAAGACTTTTATGAATCAAAGGGACTTGTCATTGTAACACTTGACGGTACTCCTTCTGTATTTAATTCTTCCATATCGAATGCCAATAGAGCTTATATAATAGATTCATGCAGTTATAGAAGGTATTATGTTGAATCTAATAATTTGTATTATGATTGTGGAACATATGTTCCAGATACAGACGGATCATTTGTTAATAATTCTTTAGTTTGTGGTAGTAGTTTGAATAGTGATAGGTATCTTGTCCAAGGTATGATGTTCAATATGGTCAAACAGAGTAATAGTTATGTATCATTAAACGCAAGTAATCAAAATTCAATTTTAATAGGCCTTTTGACTACATCTAAAGGTCAATCAATGAGTGTAAGTCAAATGATGGAGGTTGGTAATGCTCCATAACACTTTTAAAAAAGGATCAATGCTGATTACTGCTGTTTTTGTTATATTAGTTTTCACTTCATTAATAGCAATAGTATCTAGATTAATAATAGGCTCTAATCAAACTCAATTGACTTCAGTATTGGGTACACAAGCAGATGCATTAGCCCGTAGTGGTACTGAATTTGCGTTAGCAGCTTTGTTTTTCCCAAATACTGCTAATTCGAGTGAATCAGCAATATGGGGTATAGGGAAAGGCCCTGAAAATTATAAAAGCTCAGCGTTAGTTTTGATTGATAACTGTAAAGGTAATAATGACCAAAATTTTTGTAGTGTTGTTTATAGTGGATGTTATATTAATAAACTTAGTATTTTAGTTAAGGATTTGAATTCTTCTGATAGTTATGCAGACGTGAAATATGAATATATTATTGATTCTGAAGCTATATGTGAGGTACCTTTCAATGATAACTCCGAGGGGAATAGGTACTATAATTTAACTAGACATATTACTACAACGGCTACCGATGTAAGATGGAGAGATACATTCTAGATAATTTAAGTAAAATAGGTTATGAAGATCATTATTTATACTATGCAAATGTACGTATTTAATGTTTGATTATGTTATAATCTTCTAGAATTGGCATTCGTATTGTTTGGTGGTTTACCCTTTGCGTAATGTTCATGCATTTAGAAATATAAAATATCTGGATTCTTCGATATGTTTAAAAAACTTAGAGGCCTTTTTTCTAACGATCTGTCAATAGACCTAGGTACAGCAAATACACTAATTTATGTTAAGTCACAAGGAATTGTACTTAATGAGCCTTCAGTTGTTGCAATAAAGGATGAACGTTCTAGAAATAGAAATTCAATACCTTTAGCCGTAGGTAAAAAAGCAAAGGAAATGTTAGGTAAGGCACCTGATAATATTAAGGTTATAAGGCCAATGAAAGATGGAGTTATAGCTGATTGTCAGTATACTGAAAGAATGCTTGAAGAATTTATGCGAACCATAGTTTCTAAAACTAGTAGATTTTTGAGTTTTATAAAAGGTGCTCCTAGGGTTCTTGTTTGTGTGCCTTACGGTTCAACTCCAGTAGAAAGAAATGCAATTAGAAATTCAGTAATTCGTTCTGGTGCGAGAGAAGTTTTCTTAATTACAGAACCAATGGCTGCTGCAGTAGGTGCAGAACTTCCCGTTACTGAAGCAAGAGGTTCTATGGTTATTGATATCGGCGGAGGTACCACGGAAGTCGCAATTATAGCGTTGAGTGGCATTGTATACGCTTCTTCTGTTAGAACTGGTGGAGATAAGTTTGACCAGGCAATTGTAAGATATATCCGTGAGAAACACCGCTTAGAAATAGGTGAAGTGACTGCAGAAAAAATAAAGATAGAAATCGGTTGTGCTGTGGAAGACGAAGATGACGAAAAAAGATCTATGGAAATAAGGGGGCAAAGTTTGGTTGAACAAGCTCCTAGGTCAATTACCATCACTTCAACAGAAATTCAAGAAGCGCTTAGAGACCCATTAAAAAATGTTATTACTGCTGTAGCTACAGCATTGAATAATGCACCTCCTGAACTATCAGCAGATATTTCAAATTCTGGAATGATAATAACAGGCGGTGGTGCATTGCTACGTAATATTGATAAAATACTTAGCACTGAAACTAAAGTTAGTGTAAGAATCGCTAATGATCCGCTATCGTGTGTAGCCTTAGGTGGTGGTAGAGCTTTAGAAATGTTTGATTCTAAGGGTATATCTCTTTTTGAATAGTTTCTAGTTAAAATACAATGAGTGAAAAAATAGGTTTTACAGGAATGACAGCGAATACAAGATTCATTTTATCTGGTTTGCTGTCACTTATATTAATTGTGTGTGATACTCATTTTAATATGTTTAAAAGCCTTCGATATTATGTTGAAAGCTACCTAACTCCAGTTTTTTATTTAGCTGATGCTCCAGCTTCAATTTCATATAATATTTCAGATAGATTATATTCTTATCAAGAGCTTTTAGAAGAGAACAAGTTTTTACGAAATCAGATTTCTGAGATGAGAACGGATCTTCTTAGTTTTGATAGCCTTGTTGAAGATAATGACCAACTAAGAAGACTAAATAATTCACCTATTAGAAGTTCTTATAAAAAAATAGGTGCAGAAATAATGATGGTTGACAGTAATCCATTTTCGCTAACTATTATGATAAATAGAGGCGAAGATGATGGAGTTTATGAAGGACAACCTGTTATTAACGAAGATGGTGTAGTTGGCCAGGTGATCAGCGTCGCGTCGACAGTGAGTAGAGTTCTTTTAATTTCAGATCAAAATCATGCAATTCCAGTTGTTGTTATGCGAAATGGTATAAGAGCAATTGCCTCTGGTACTGGTATCGTAAATGAATTAAATATTGTTAATATGCCTCGAAATGTCGATATAAAAGTTGGAGATATATTAATAACATCAGGATTGGGTGGTAAATTTCCTAAAGGTTATCCTGTAGCAAAAGTAACTATGTTTGATCGAAAAGAAGGAATGCAATTTGCTGAAATTAAAGCTCAACCTTTAGCTGCACTTGATAGATTGCGTTATATGTTACTTGTTTCATTGCCTGATGATGAGCAGTCGGAGTTTGTTCATCAATATGAAAAGGATTCTGATATGGAAGGAGCTAACGTAAAGGTAAATACAAATTCATCAAAAATAGATAAAAATAGGTAAAAATAGGTAAAGCTAATGATAATGCGTAACACAGGAAGCTTTCTTTTAATATGGTTATCTATTGCTATAGCATTAGTTATGTCACTTTTAAGGTTACCCGTTGTTGTTAATAACTTCGTTCCAAATTATGTACCTATGGTCGTTTTGTATTGGGTTATTTTTACGCCTGAGAGAGTAAACGTTGGGGTAAGTTGGATAGCTGGTTTATTCTTAGATATTTTGTTGGGTTCTACACTAGGAATTCATGCTGCTGCGATGGCGTTTATGGCATGGATTGTATCATCTCAATTTGAAAATATAGGTTTTTATTCACTTTTGCAAAAAACAATAGTTGTAGGTACAATCAATTTCATTGGTCAGTTTTTGCTATTTTGGACAGAACATATTTTTGGTGTTGTAACAGTGGATTACAATATGTTTTGGTCTTGTCTATCGACATTGCTGTTGTGGCCAATAATGTGTGGTATTCTTAATATGTTATATTTCATTGTAGAACCAAATAGAGCAGTTTGAAATTGAGTAATATCATTTTAGCCTCATCGTCTCCAAGAAGATTGGAGTTGTTATCAAATATGGGCTTTGCTTGTACAGTAGTTAAATCTAGTTATATTGAAAGGCAAAGGTTTATATCAGAATCTCCAACCGATTACGTTGAATCAATGGCCCTAAATAAAGGGGAGGCTGTAGCTTGTTTATATCCAAATTCCTTAGTTTTAAGTGCAGATACTGTCGTTAGTCTCGGTAACACAATATATGGCAAGCCACAATCTTTTGATCATTTTATGAAAATGATGAAAGATTTAAGTTTAAGGACACATGTGGTTTTTACCTCCTTTGCAATTTTTTATAAAAATAAACAAATATTGAAAACTGTTTCTACAGAAGTGACAATGTCATACATAAGTGATGAAGATATTAAATTGTATTGGCTTTCAAAAGAACCAATAGATAAAGCAGGTGGTTATGCTATTCAAGGTATTGGAGGAATGTTTGTATCTAAACTAAATGGAAGCTATAGTTCTGTCGTTGGTTTACCTCAAGTAGAGGTAAGAGAAGAGATATTAAAATTATTAAAGGTTTAGATTATGATTGAACTATTGGTAAATGTCACACCTTCTGAGACAAGAGTTGCTTTAGTTGAGCAAGGAATTTTGCAAGAAATATATGTTGAAAGATCATCTACGGCAAGTATGGTTGGGAATATTTATAGAGGTAAAGTCATGCGTGTTTTGCCTGGTATGCAGGCAGCTTTCGTTGATATTGGACATGATAAAGCAGCTTTTTTGCATGCTTCAGATATTGTTCCCCACACAGAATGCGTTAATCCAAAAGAAAAAGAACATTTTAAAGCAGCAGATATATCTAGCTTGGTACGTCAAGGTCAAGATGTTTTTGTTCAAGTTGTAAAGGATCCAATTAGCACAAAAGGTGCTAGATTAACAACGGATATTACTTTACCTTCTAGATATTTAGTATTTATACCAGATAGTGCACATGTAGGAGTGTCTCAAAAAATTGATGATGCTCAAGAAAGATTAAGACTAAAAAATATTATTGGTGCATATGTGGATAAATCTGTGGGTGGCTTTATTGTGAGAACAGCCGCTGATGGGGTATCTGAACAAGAACTTGCTCAAGATGCTAATTTTTTGAAGAGGTTGTGGATAAACATACGTAATAGTTATAAAACTGTTAAAGCAGGTACTCTTTTACATGAAGATTTATCTATAGAGTTTAGGTTGCTACGTGATTTTGTAGGGACATCCTTGGACAAAATTAAGGTGGATTCAAAGATTACATACATAGAATTAACGAAATTTTGTGGTGATTTTGTGCCTGAAGCGGTGGATAAAATAGAACATTATCAAGGTAATACTCCGCTTTTTGATTTATATGATGTGGAAAATGAAATTCAAAGAGCTTTAGAAAGAAGAGTGGAACTAAAAAGTGGAGGTTCACTTATTATTGATCAGACAGAAGCAATGACAACTATTGATGTAAATACTGGAGCTTTTGTTGGACATCATAATCTAGAAGAAACGATATTTAATACAAACCTAGAAGCAACGAGTTCTATTGCAAGGCAATTAAGATTGAGAAATTTAGGTGGAATTATAATTATTGACTTTATAGATATGCTATCACAAACTCATAGAGAAAGAGTAATGTCTTCTTTATTATCTGAAATAAGCAAAGATAGGGCAAAAACAACTGTATGCAACTTTTCTGAATTGGGGCTAGTGGAAATGACTAGAAAACGAACTAGGGAAAGTTTAGGCCATTTGTTATGTTGTGAATGCCCTGAATGTAAAGGTAGAGGTTCAGTAAAAACAATTTCATCCGTATGCTATGAAATTTTACGTGAAGTTTTACGTGTAAATAGAGCATATAAGGCAGATAAGTTTATTGTTTATGCATCTAATGATGTAGCTAATGCATTAATGTTAGATGAGCAACACTCTGTTGGAGAGTTGGAAGTTTTTATTGGAAAACAAATTGAAATACACTCTGAACCACTATATCGTCGTGAAAAATTTGATGTTGTAATGATGTAAATGAAATTAGTTGCAATTGAACTAAAATCTAGCAATAGAAGTTATGAAAAGACTTTAGATTTGATAGATAAAGAATTAATGAAGATAAGTAATGAATTATCTGATTATACGTTAGTTGTATTACCAGAGAATTTTTTAGGCTACGCTGTAGACTTGAAATCTGTAAAGAAGATTATTGAAGATATTTTTATATATAAGATTCTTGATAAGATGAAGTTATTAGCTAAAAAATATAATGTTTTTATGGTTATGGGATCTATTCCAACAGAAAAATTAGGGCATTACTACATCACTTCAATATTTTTGTCTAACAAAGGTGAAATTCTAGCAAAGTACAATAAAAATCATTTATTTTGTGCTAATGTAAATGGTATAAAATATTCAGAATCTAGTGTGTATACAGCTGGAAAAAAGGTTGTTATTGTAAAAACTCCATTTGCTTTAGTTGGATTAAGTGTATGCTTTGATTTGAGATTTCCACTTCATTTTATGAAGTTAAGAAAAAAAGGGGCGTCAATAATTGTTGTCCCTTCCGCATTTACCGCATCAACAGGGAAAAAACATTGGGAATTGTTACTTAGAACAAGAGCCTTAGAAAATCAATCTTATATAATAGGGGCAAATTTATCAGGCCAAAATTCAAATGGTTATGAGTGTTATGGTCATTCATTGATTGCTGATCCTAATGGCGAAATTCTTGCTATTGCAGAGAAAGAATCAGAGATTCAAAGTTTAAGTGTTAATGTTGATCTAAACTTTGTAGATGATATAAGACATAATATGCCCTTAGTTAACAAATAATAGGTGTTTATCTTGAATCAGAATAATGAAATTATAAAAAAAGTTGAAGAGAAGATTTTGATTGCTAACAATTTGGATTTAAGTTACATCGAAAAAATGTTAGCAAAATTAAATGGTAAAGCAATTGATTTTGGAGATATATATTTTCAACATTCAATTAAAGAAGGGTGGGGACTTGATGATCATATTGTAAAAAATGGAGCATTTAGTATTTCTCAAGGATTTGGGGTTAGAGGTGTAATTGGAGAAAAGACAGCTTTAGCTTTTTCAGACGAGATTAATGAAAGAGCTTTGGATCAAACAATACGAGCTGCTAGTTCAATATCAAGATTACAAGGTGCAGGTTCTGCTGATCTTTGTGTGTTCAGGGAAAATAATTTTTTATATGATAATTTAAATCCGATGTTGTCTATAACAAGAGCTAGAAAAACTGAAATCCTTAGAGAAATAGATAATTTTGCGCATAAATTAGATAGTAGAGTTGTAAGAGTAACAGCTTCTGTTAGTACAAGTTATGTTCATAGTTTGGTTGCCACAACAGATGGAGTATTAGCAGCTGACATAAAACCAAAAACTACAATGAGATGTACAATTATTGTGGAAAAAAATGGTGAGAGAGAGAACGGTCACTCATCAAGTGCTATTGTTGGAAATTATAGCTATTTTGAGGAGCTTGTTCCTGTACTTCCAGATAATTACATTGTAGATATTACGGACACATCAAATATAGTATCTTTTGAAAAGCGGTATTTAGCTATTGCTAGAGATGCTGTTAGATCAGCTATAGTAAATCTTAATGCAAGAGAAGCTGTAGCTGCAAAAATGCCTGTTGTTCTTGCGTCTGGATGGCCTGCTGTATTAATTCATGAAGCTGTTGGACATGGATTAGAGGGAGATGCAATAAGAAAGTCATCGTCTGTTTTTGCTGGTAAACTAGGTCAGTATGTAGCTTCTGATTTATGTACTGTAGTCGATGATGGAACGTTATTGGGAAGAACTGGCACCAATAATTTCGATAGTGAAGGAACACCATCAGCAGAAAATGTACTTATAGAAAATGGCGTCTTTAAAGCAGTTATGTATGACAAACTTAATGCCAATTTAATGAAAACTTCTTCAACAGGTAATGGTAGAAGGTCTAGTTTTAAAATGGCTCCAATACCGAGAATGACTAATACATATTTAAAGCCAGGAAAAAGTAAACCTGAAGAGATAATATCTAGTTTGGATCAAGGAATTTATGCTGTTAACTTTAACGGTGGACAAGTTGATCCTACTTCAGGTAATTTTACTTTTACAGCTAGTGAAGCTTATTACGTTGAAAATGGTAAAATACAATATCCTGTTAAAGGTGTAACACTAATTGGTAATTGTTTAGATGAAATGAAAAAAATCACCATGGTTGGTGATAATTTAAAATTTGATAAGGGTTGTGGTTATTGTGGAAAAGCAGGCCAATCAGTGCCGGTTGGTATAGGTCAACCTATGCTAAGAATAGAAGATATTACAATAGGTGGTACCAAATAATAATTTAAAAACGCCTATAATTTAGCTCTTATAGGCGTAAATTCCTATTTATCTGTGTTGTAAGTTGCAAGGAATTTTCTAGCATCTTCAATACCGCCAAGGTTAGTTGTATTGTGATAGCCTGCGTCATTTAATGTTTTTTGAGCAATTGAAGCTCTTTTACCAGATCTACAATATATGTATATATGGTCACTAGTCTGTATATTATGAGCTTTTACTCCTTGCAGAATATCAGAGTGAACAATATTGAGATTACCTGGAATATGATCTTCAACGTATTCTTTGTTTGAACGAACATCAATAAAATAATCAGCACCAAAAGCAATAGATGAACATAATGAAAGTAGCATTATATTAATCAATAACATTAATTTAGTCATATTAAATCCTACTGTAAATTTTGTTTAAGATATTTAAAAAGTTCTTTATAAGATTTTTTATCAGAATTTTTTTCAGGATCGTTCATTTCTTTCTGCGCCTTCGAAACTAGAGATCTTAATTTTTGTCGATCTAATTCTAGATGTTGAGACATGAGATTGTTAATTTCAGGAATCCCTTCATCTACCAATTTTGTACGTATTTCTTCAAGTCTATGAAAGGTAGCATTCCCTGCAACCATTGTGCTAGCAATCGCCTTAAGAGCGTCTTCGTATTGCTTTATGTAATCTTCTCTATTTCTTAATAGAGATTCTATATGCAATAATTCCCTACGAAGTTCTTCGGAATGTGGTTTCATTTTCCTTGCTGCTAAACAAACGTCTTTAAGTGAATCGTCATCGTCAAAAGGGAGTCGATCGAATTCTGATTGTGAAAGCGCTATAATTTGTGCGCCGATGTCTCTTAAATGCTTGCCATAGCGTTTAACTGAACTTTTTGATACCCAATTGTCATCATCGTCATCGATATCAGAAAAATTTATATCATCTTGTAACATGTATTAAAGATCCTTATCTAATTATAGTGTATTCTATCATATTATTAATGTCTTGGCTTTTAGATTGATTAGTTATGAAAAAACGAATTATTAAAGAACAAATGGAATTAGAGAATTTGGCTTCTAGTACTGTTGAATTTGCAGTGTCAAAAGGAGCTGATCAAGCAGAAATTTCAATTTTAAAATCAACGGGATTGTCTGTTACATGCAGAAATGGTCATCAGGAAAATATAAAATTTTCAAAAAATAGATCTCTAGAAGTCGTTGTGTATAAAAATGGAAGAAAAGGTTCCGCAATTACAACTGATATGTCTAATGAAGCTGTTACAAATTCGGTAATTGCTGCGCTAAATTTGTCGGATTATACAGCTTCAGATGATTGTTCAGGTATACCAGAAACAGAAGATTTAATAAAAGAACAATTTGATTTAGAATTGTTTTACCCTAGAGAATCAGATCCAATTGAGGCATTTGATATTGCTTTAAATTTAGAGAATATAGCAATGTCAAAGGATGACCGAATAAAAATATCCAATGGTTCAAGTTTTTCATCAAGTTATGGAATTTCAGTTTTAGCAAATTCTAATAATTTTGTTATTAGTGAACCCAACTCTTTTTTTGCACTAAATGTTAATTTAATTGGAGAATTGGATGGAAAAATGGAAAACAATGGGTCAGGACATTGTTCCACTGATTTTTCAAGATTGTGGAGTTGTGAAAAAATAGCTGATGAAGCAATATCTGAAACAGTAGGGATGTTGGGTGCACATAAATTTGCAACTGGAAATTATCCCGTCATCTTAAGAAGAGATATAGCAGAAAGTTTTTTGTTTTCAATAATATCTGCTTTAGGAGGGTCTGCTCAGTATAAACATTCTTCTTTCCTCTCATCTTCTTTGCATACTAAAGTTGTAAGTGATTGGTTAAATATTGATATCGACCCATTAATAAAAAGATCACTGTATTCCTCAACAAGTGATAATGAAGGTGTTAAAACAGTAGCTCACCCATTAATTCATGAAGGCTATGTGGAAAGTTATCTACTTTCAAGTTACAGCGCAAGAAAATTAGGTATGAAAACTAATGGACACAGTGGTTTTTTAGGTAATGTTTTGGTTAGAGATAATCGAAAAATTGAATATGGTTATGCAGAATTGTTAAAGTTAATGGATAAAGGATTAATTATAACGGAGACAATGGGGCATGGATTAAACCAAGTTACAGGTGATTTTTCATATGGGGCTTGTGGATTTTATGTCGAATCAGGAATTATCCAATATCCTGTTAAGGGTATAACTATAGCAGGTAATGTTAAGGATTTATTTGCTAATAGAATAATTGCTTTGGGTACTGATTATGATGAAAGGCAAAATATTAATTGTGGTTCTATTTTGTTTGATGAATTAAAAGTTGCTAGTATGTAATATCTTGTTTGCATTAAAAATAAGCGTAATCTTTTTAAGATAGTGCTAAAATACAGCTATTATCTGTATCATTTAATAAAAATGAGATAGTCTATTACTGCTTTCTAGGATTGGATTTATGAAAAGAGAATTATCATTAGAATTTTGCCGCGTAACTGAAGCTGCGGCTTTAGCTGGATATCATTGGTTGGGAAGAGGAGATAAAATGTCAGCCGATGAGGCAGCTGTTAAAGCTATGCGTTATATGTTAAATGAGGTTAATATTTCAGGAGAAATAGTAATTGGCGAAGGCGAAATAGATGAAGCCCCAATGCTTTACATAGGTGAACGTTTAGGTAAAGGTGATTATCCAATAGATATTGCAGTAGATCCAATAGATGGAACAAGAATGACAGCTATGGGACAAGCGAATGCTGTTGCAGTTTTAGCTGCAAGTGAAAAAGATGGATTTTTGAAAGCTCCAGATATGTATATGGAAAAGCTACTTGTTGGGTCAAATGCTAAAGGTGTAATTGATCTCAACATGCCATTAGAAGAAAATATTTATAGAATTGCTCGTGCAGTAGGAAAAAAATTCTCAGATGTTACATGTGTAACTTTAGCAAAACCAAGACATGAAAAAGCTATAAGAATGATGCAAGAAATGGGTTTAAGAGTTTTTGCTATACCTGATGGAGATGTGGCAGCTTCAGTTTTAACATGTATGCCAGATAATGATATTGATTTTTTATATTGCATAGGTGGCGCACCAGAAGGTGTAATTAGTGCTGCTGTTACAAGAGCATTAGATGGTGATATGCAAGCTAAACTTATTCCTAGACATATTGCAAAAGGTGATACTCCAGAAAACGTAGAATATGGTAAAAATGAAATTGAGCGCTGTAAGGCTATGGGTATTGAGCCAATGACTGTCTTAAAGCTTGAAGATATGGTTAGGACAGATAGCGTTATTATTTCTGTTACAGGTATTACTAAAGGTGATTTATTGGATGGAATAACATTGAAAGGTAATTTAGCTACTACTGAAACATTATTAATTCGTGGTCAATCTAAAACAATTAGAAGAATTAAATCTTTACATACTTTAGATAAAAAATCGCCTACTTTATATGAGTTGGTTTTTGGTAAAGATAGTAAATAGTTTTTATTAAATTTCAGACATCTATGAACCCATTATTATTGGCTATGTGCTATATATAGTGGGTTCATTAATTTACAGTGTAATTATTGATAATAAATGCAATAATTAGGTAGTAATGTTTTAATTTAATCGTTACTAGAGAAAACGTATAAATCAGAGTAATTCTTATCCTGTATAAAACCTTGCATTTCTAAAAAATAGATTAATCCATCTACTTCTTGAGATGGAAAATTTTTGATATTAATGGTAACAATATTTTGCGCTTTTGTTACAAATTTAACAGTTTCTTCAATAAGATATTTGCCGACACCGCGACGTCTAGTTATGTCCCTAACTTTTAAATATATGATTTCATTATCTTTTGAAACAGAAATTCCTACAACTCCATCATTAAATACAGCCACATGAACATCTCCTAACTGAGTAAGCGCGTCGTAGCTAAATGGGTGTATCAATTTAATTAGACTGTTTTCCCATAAGGGCTCAGGTTCAGGATTGTGAAAAATTGTTAATCGCATTATGTGAATCCTTAATAAATTTGTAGAGAATCTAATTTACAAGCAATATAAATAGCATTTTACTTTACATAAAACAAACTTTTATAAAAATATATTTTGCATTCTATCACTTTTGTAAAAAATCTCTATTATATAAAAAATTATGTAATGTTTTCAATATAAGTGATTATGTATGAGTATTACTATATATAAATTGTGCTAACAAATATAGAGATTTTATTTCGGTTTTAACCATTTGTTAGGGTCTAAAGGTATCCCCTGGTATCTTATTTCAAAATATAAGCTATTTGCTTTCATATCTCCACTATTACCTGCATAGGCAATAGTATCACCTGATCGTACTTGTGTACCTGTTTTAGGTAAAATACTATAGTTATTGCCATACAAACTTATATAATTGTTGCCATGGTCTATAACTACTATATTCCCCAAGCCATTGAGCCAACCTGAATATAGAACGTCACCTGAGGCTATTGCGACAATTTTTTCCTTAGAAGCTGCTGATAATAATAACCCTTTCCAAGTGATATCACCATTTCGTGTTTGACCAAAGTTTCTAATTATACTTCCTTTCAAAGGCCACGGAAGCTTTCCTTTTAGTTCGCTAAGTCCATGAGGTGTATTTATTTGTTGTCTTCGTTTTTCCTCTTGCTCTGCTATATCTTGGTTCTTTCCTTCATCTAAAGCTTTTTTTCTTGCTTGGATAATATCTTGTTCATTTTTTATTCTTCTAGAAGTTTTAATTTTTTGTTGGTTATCTTCCATTTCTTTTTGCAATTTATTTAAAGCAATTTGCATTTGTTGAATTTTCTTTTTTTCTGAAGATAAAGTTAATTTTAATTTATCCTCATTTTTTAATTTGATTTGTTTTTCCGTTTCTAATTGTTTTTGGTTTTTATTATAATTTTGTTGTAATAATAATAATTCTTGTGTTTTTTCATTCAAAATTTGTTGTTTTTGGTTTATTTGAAATTGTTTGCTTTTAATATTATTAAGTAATTCTGTTTTAATATTTAACAGATAGCTATAATATATTAGATAGCGACTATTAGTATTAGGATCGTCATTGTTTAGTAAAATTTTGGTTCCTGAATTAGTCCCAATCATGTACATATGTTTTATTAAAACCTGAAGTCGTTGCTGTTCAGCTTTCAATTGTGTTTGTATTATTTGGCTTTCTTCTATAAGTGATTTTTTTTGGAGCTGTACTGTTTCGATTTTTTTATTGGTGATTAATAGTTCATTATTTAATTTAGATATTTTTCTTTCGCATGAGGATCTTTCATTTTTTATTTGATTTAAATCATTTTCGTATGATTTTATAATTTGATCTGACTGTTGAATATCTTTTTTGAGTTCAAGAATTGATTTTTCTTGAGCATACAAAACCTCTGTGCAAATGAAATCACAAATGCATAAAAGTATTATTGTATTTAGTAAAGTTCTCCAAAATTTTACTTTCATTTCTGGAGAACTTATTTTTTTTAGCATCGTATGTATGCTATCTGTTATTTTTACTTAAGTTTAAATAGAGCTTTACCAGTCATTTCTTTTGGAACAGGCATGCCTATTAAATTAAGAATTGTTGGTGCAAGATCAGATAATTTTCCACCTTGAACAGCTTCAGCCTTTCTTCCAAAGTATATTAAAGGTACAGGAAGATTTGTATGTGCAGTATATGCAACTCCTGTATTTAAATCCTTCATTCTTTCAGCATTTCCATGGTCAGCTGTAATTAAACATTCTCCGTTTACTTTCTTTAATGATTCAATTACTTTACCTATACATGAGTCTACAGCTTCACAAGCTTTTACCGCAGCTTCATATATCCCTGTATGTCCTACCATATCACCATTAGGATAGTTACAAATTATAAGATCATATTTAGCACTTTCAATTGCTGAACAAAGTTTATCAGTAAGTTCGGCAGAACTCATTTCTGGTTGAAGATCATATGTTGCAACTTTAGGACTTTGAATTAATGTACGGTCTTCACCAGGGAATTGGTTTTCAACTCCACCATTAAAGAAGAAAGTTACATGAGCATACTTTTCTGTTTCTGAAATACGAAGTTGGGTTTTGTCATGAATAGATAACCATTCTCCCAAAGTATTAACTAAATCTGATGGAGGGTAAGCGCATGAAGCCTGAATATCAGTTGCATATTCAGTAAGCATAACAAATGATGTAAATGCAGGTCTTACCTTTCTATTAAATCCAGAAAAATCGTCATTAGCAAAAGCTCTTGATATTTGTCGAGCTCTATCAGCTCTAAAATTCATAAATATTAATGAATCACCATCTTCCATTGTTACAGGTGTACCAATAACAGATGCTTTTACAAATTCATCATTTTCATCACGTTCATATGCTGCATTTAATGCATCAGATGCTGTTGCAAAAGGTTTGAATGATGAACTAGCTTGTGTTATTAAATCATAAGCTTGTTCTACACGATCCCATCTGTTATCTCTATCCATCGCAAAATAACGTCCAATCATAGAAGCAAAGCGACCACATTTCAATTTTGCAAAAAGTTTTTCAAACGCGTCTATAGAACTTTGAGCGCTGCGAGGTGGAACATCACGGCCATCAGTAAATGCGTGGAAATATGCTTTTTTAATTCCTTTTTGGGCACATAATTCAAAAACAGCTTTGATTTGATCTTCGTGACTATGAACACCACCAGGAGACATTAGTCCCATTACATGAACTGCTTTATCTTTGGCTTTTGCACCGTCAATTGCTTTACACAATGCTTCATTTGTGAAAAAGTCACCATCTTTTATGGATTTAGTAATTCTTGTAAGGTCTTGGTAAACGATACGTCCAGCGCCGATGTTTGTATGGCCAACTTCAGAATTACCCATTTGTCCATCTGGCAAACCTACATCTAAGCCTGATGCAGAAATAAGAGTATGAGCATAGTTTTCTGTTAATTTATTTAAAATAGGGGTCTTTGCATTAGCTACTGCGTTAAATTCTTTTACAGTATTGTAACCCCAACCGTCCATAATAATGAGTGCAAAAGTTTTTTTTGACATGGAATTTCCTCGTTGTATTCAAAATAAAACAAATATTATCCGTTCTATTTTACACTAAATTCGGCAAGTATAAACATTATTGAATGAACAAATGTGTGGAAAATTTGATTGGCTAATATAGATTTGAATATATTTGTAAATTGAGAGAAGTGGAAATATTCTTTAAATTTGGCAAAGAATACCCATTATGATATGATGCCTTTTATTTTAAATACATTATTGGTTTTAATATATGGAAAGTTTAGGGATTTCTTTAGCAGAAATTATTGCTTTTGCAAAGTTGCATTATCTTATTGCTGGGGGTTGGTTAGTATGTCTAGGATATATAATTTGGCTACAAATAAATATTATTGTTGATGGCATAAGATTTATTGATTTCAATAATGCAACAACAATGGTAAATCACGATGGCGCTACTTTTGTGGATATTAGATCTAAAGAAGATTTTTCAAAAGAACATATACATGGTTCTCTTGATGTTTTGGCGTCTGATATTCTAGAAGGCATGCATACTCGCATAGAAAAGTACAAAAAGCATGGAATTATCGTAGTTAGTCAAAATAATGATGATACTCAATCTTATAATTGTGCTAAAGTTCTTAAAAAAGCGGGATATAAAAACACTTTTTTGCTGACTGGTGGTATCCTTGAACTAAAGAATAATAATATACCTTTAACTAGAAAATAAAATAGAATATATTACTGTCGTTTAATTTACTAATAATTATAAGGAATTGTACATCATGGCTGATGAACAGAATACTCAATCAAAAAATCCTGAATTTGAAATTCTTCGTGTTTATAACAAAGATATTTCTTTAGAAACTCCAAATGTTCCTGAAATTTTTCAAATGGAATGGAAGCCTGAAACAAAGTTAGATTTAGATGTTAAGTACAAAGAAATTGATGCAGAAAAGAAAGTTTATGAAGTAGTATTACGTGTTACAATAACTTCAGAACTTGGTGACAAGGTGGCTTTTGTATGTGAGGTTAACCAAGCAGGTTTATTCCACATTGCAAATATTCCAAATGAGCAGTTGGATGGTTTCTTAAATGCATTTATACCAAACATTCTTTTCCCATATGCAAGAGAAGTTATTTCTAGTCTTGTTAATAAAGCGACATTCCCACCACTTAATTTAGCTCCTCTTAATTTTGATGCTATATATATGCAACGTAAGCAGCAAGCATCTGCAGCTAGTCAGCAAGCATAATATCTAAAGTTGGAGAGTAGAGTTGAAATTTTCAACTACTGTTTTAGGGGCTGGTTCTTATGGGACTGCCCTTTCTATTTCATTAGCACGTAATGGAAAAAATGTTTTGTTATGGGGTCATAGCCCTAGCAAAATTGAAAAAATGCAACGGGAACGTTGTAACAATGATTTCTTGCCTAGTGTTTATTTTCCTGATACCTTGGAATTAACTTCAGATATTGAAAAAGCGGTTACAGCATCAGAAATATTACTTATTGTTGTTCCAAGTAATGTTTTTAGAAATGTATTAATTGCTATAAAACCATATTTAACTCCTAAGCATAGAGTTGCATGGGCCACTAAAGGATTAGAAGCTGATACGGGAAGATTATTAAGTGAAGTTGCAAGAGATATTTTAGGTGATAACATTCCATTAGCAGCTATTAGTGGTCCCACCTTTGCTAAGGAATTAGCAGCTGGTTTGCCGACTGCTATTTCTGTTGCAGGTACAGATGAGAGTTTTACTGAAGAATTTTCAGATTTAATCCATTCAAGTAAAAATCTTAGAGTATACAAAAACCCAGATTTTATCGGATTACAAATTGGTGGCTCTGTCAAAAATGTTATAGCTATTGGAGCAGGTATATCTGATGGGTTAGGATTCGGTGCAAATGCAAGGACAGCTTTAATTACCCGAGGCCTTTTAGAACTCCAAAGATTAGGTGTGGCAATGGGGGCCAATCCGCATACTTTTATGGGAATGGCTGGTCTTGGAGATTTAGTATTAACATGTACGGATAATCAATCTAGAAACCGCAGGTTTGGATTAGCTTTAGGTCGCGGTGTGTCCGTAGACCAAGCGTTCAAACAAATAGGACAAGTTGTTGAAGGGTGGTTTAATACAAAGGAAGTCCATATTCTTGCCAAAAAATATAACGTGGACATGCCAATTTGCGGTGAAATATATAATGTATTATTTAAAGGTAAAGAACCTAAAGATGCAACTGTTTCATTGTTAGCTAGAACAAAAAAGGAAGAGTAAGTAAATATAAGCTCAAACATTTGATATTTGAGCTTTTTTAATGTTAGATAAAAAGTTTTTTATTCATTTTTGTATGTTTCGTCAGTAATTGTATGTTCTGTTATATCAATTACATCTTTGATCATTCCAGGAAAAGCTTGTTTTAGGTTATTTTCTATACCATCTTTAAGCGTTATATTTACCATACTACATCCTTTGCAACCCCCTGAAAATTTTACGTAAACAGTTCCGTCTTCTGAAACATTTTCAAGTTGGGCAAAACCTCCGTGACCTGCTAAACTAGGGTTGATAGTGGTTCTAAAAAAATTGTCTAGCTTTTCAAATAAAGTAGCTTCTGAAGGAACGTCTTGTTTTTTTAAAAATGGAGCTTTGAAAGTTAACGATCCCTCATTTTTTTTATTATATTTGAAATCAATGACTGATTCTTTAAGGTATAACTGACTTGTTTTGTCAATCGCTACCTCAAATCCATTGTATTTGAAAAGATCATCTGCAGCTGTAATCATGTCTTTAGGACAATAAAGTATCCCACATTCAACGCCAGGTGTTCCCGGATTAGAAACAAAAACTCGTATTTTTGTTTCAGGTGCTTGTGTTTCTAAAAGTTGAACAAAATATTCTTCAGCCTTGGGCATAATTTTAATCATAGATCACTCTTAAACATTTAAAGTAGTATTCTGTTTTATATTTTGCCACATTGGATTTTTTTATTAAAGAAAAATAGTAAATGGTATTGAACATAAACAAATATATTTTTATTAAATTGTTTGATAGTGTTAAATATTGGTAATTGAATTATTGTTTTTTTGAAAAATAAAGATAATATCAGATGCTTTTTTTACAATTAAAAAAAATTTACAAGAAATTTGCTATAAACATTGGACTAAAGTTAATAGATATTTTAAAATCATATTAGTTTCGTTTCAAAATTTTTACACTGGAGAAACTTTATAAATGGCTATTAGCTTAGAAAAGTATGGCATTGTAGGTGCTAAAGAGGTTGTTTACAACCCATCTTATGATCAGTTATTCACTGATGAAACTAATTCTGCTCTTTCAGGTTACGAAAAGGGTCAGGAAACAGAAATGGGTGCTGTTAACGTTATGACTGGTGTATACACTGGTCGTTCACCTAAAGATAAGTTTTGGGTGAAGGATAGCGTTACTGAAAACACTATTTGGTGGACTTCTGACGAATATAAGAATGACAATAAGCCTTTGTCTCAAGAAAGTTGGAATGAGTTAAAAAAGATTGCTAGCAAGGAACTTTCTAATAAGAAGCTTTATGTTGTTGATGCATTTTGTGGTGCAAATGAAAACAGTCGCTTAAAGATTCGTTTTGTAATGGAAGTGGCTTGGCAAGCACATTTTGTAACTAATATGTTTATTAGACCTACAGCAGAAGAATTAGCAAATTTTGGTGAACCAGATTTTGTTGTAATCAACGCTTCTAAGGCTAAGGTTGAAAATTACAAGGCTTTAGGTCTTAATTCAGAAACTGCAGTTGTATTTAATTTGACTGAAAAGGTTCAGATTATCATTAATACTTGGTATGGTGGTGAAATGAAGAAGGGTATGTTCTCTTATATGAACTACCTATTACCATTAAAGGGTATGGCTGCAATGCATTGTTCAGCTAATACAAATAAGAATGGTGAAACTGCAATATTCTTTGGTTTATCAGGTACTGGTAAAACTACATTATCAACAGATCCAAAGCGTGAATTAATTGGTGATGATGAACACGGTTGGGATGATGATGGTGTATTTAATTTTGAAGGTGGTTGTTACGCAAAAGTTATCAATCTTTCAAAAGAAAATGAACCTGATATTTGGAATGCTATTAAGCGTGATGCATTACTTGAGAACGTAACTGTTGATGCTAATGGTAAGATTGATTTTACTGATAAGTCTGTAACAGAAAATACTCGTGTTTCTTACCCTATTTATCACATTCAAAATATTGTAAAACCATTATCAAAAGCTCCTGCTGCTAAGAAGGTAATCTTCCTTTCAGCTGATGCATTTGGTGTTTTACCTCCAGTGTCTATTCTTGATAAGAATCAGACTCAGTATTACTTCCTTTCTGGTTTTACAGCAAAGTTAGCAGGTACTGAACGTGGAATTACTGAACCAACTCCAACATTCTCTGCATGTTTTGGCGCAGCATTCTTGTCTTTACATCCTACTAAGTATGGTGAAGAACTTGTAAAGAAGATGGAAAAATCAGGTGCTACAGCATACTTGGTTAATACAGGTTGGAATGGAACAGGCAAGCGTATTTCTATAAAGGATACACGTTGTATCATTGATGCTATTTTAGATGGTTCTATTGATAAGGCTGATACTAAGACTATTCCTGTATTCAACTTTACAGTTCCTACAGCGTTACCTGGTGTTGATTCTGCTATTCTTGATCCTCGCGATACTTATGCTAATAAGGCAGATTGGGATGTTAAGGCTCAAGATCTTGCAAATCGTTTCGTTAAGAACTTTGCTAAGTTTATTGGTAATGAACACGGTAAAGCTTTAGTTGAAGCTGGTCCAAAGTTATAATAGTTTAACTTTATGATGAAAACCGCTCGAAAGGGCGGTTTTTTTTAATTGGAGCTATAGTTATGTCTACATCATATGTCACTGCTGATGGAATATTGTTGATTAAACATGAATTTGACTATATATGGAACAAGTTACGTCCCGATGTCACACAAAAACTTTCATGGGCTGCATCTTTAGGCGATCGTAGCGAAAATGCTGATTACCAATATAACAAAAGATTATTGAGATCTATTGATGTAAGAGTTAAGCAAATTTCTGATACTCTACAGAATGCAAAGGTTTTGGATCGTAGTATTGAAGGTAAAAAAAACAACAAGGTTTATTTTGGGGCTTATGTTGAAATAGAAAATGATGCCGGCGTTATAAAACACGTACGTATTGTTGGGTATCCAGAAACATATGGGAGAAATGGTTTTATATCTGTAGAATCACCGATGGCAAAAGGATTACTTAATAAGACATTAGATGACGAAGCGGTAATTCAAACTCCTAAAGGAAACACCACTTGGTATATTAATAAGATTTCATATCAATTAGAATCATGGTACGGTGAAGTTGGTGAACCTCAGTTTAAATTTGAAAGTCAGGATAGAAAAATTGAAATTCTTAGTGATGAGGATTTAAAAAAAATTAGAAATGAATATTTGTCAAATCTTCATGATAATTAATTGTACAAGTTGACGCTGGTCCCTAGTCGAGTACCTACCCAGGAAGTATTGTATCGTTTAGATATTGTTTCTGAAATTGTATTTTGGGGAGACATAGTAGTTTGTTTTACCGTGTTTTCTAAAGAATTACTATCTAAAATAGGACTTTCGTTATTAGATTTTAAGGTTATTGAATTATCACTTGCATGTGAAGTTTCTTGGTTAATTGTTATTGAAATGTGTCCAACATTTAAATGCTGAGTGCCATCACAATCTTCGGATATGCTACAACTTGATGAATTCGAATATGTATTATTTTTCTCTATTTTTTGTAAATAACTGTTAACTTCATCATTGTTGTGCGATGATGTTTCACTAAAAGTTTTATTTACATTTGCTTCTTTTCCGTCATTTGTATTTGATAAGTCTGAGTCTGTTTCTCCTTTTCGCAAAATGGGCTCAATTCCGTTTTTTCTAAGAATTTCATTAGAACGGTTGTATTTAGATGATTGAGGTGTGAATGCACTGTAATCAAGCATACTTCCTCCTAGACCATTATGTTAATTAATTTGTTGGTATTCTCTTTTTCTTCTTCAACTATTTTACATCCTGCTTTCGTAAGAATTTCACTTTTTTTAAGTTCAGTACAGCTTTCTGCTAAATTAGTATTCGAACTGTTAATTTTTGCGGAAGCTCTATTTTGTATTTCAATGCCTTGTGAAATACACTTCAATCCTAAACATAAATTGTTTTCCATAAATTATCCTTAGTTTATACTTATATTGTACAATATTTAATCAAACTTTAATAAGTTTGTTAATAATATTTGTGCATAAAATCTAGTATAACTTTTGAAAATTCTGATGGTTCAGATATAAATGGTGCATGTGAGCTTTGAGTAAAAATATGGCATTTGGTATTGTTTTTATTAGGCCAAATATTCGCAGTTGACGCAGGAGTTAAACGATCATTTAAACCATATAAATGAAGTGAAGGACATTCGATCCGACTTGTGTAATTTCTTAAATCCTCATCTAGTAATGTTTTTAACCCTGATTGGAGTTCATAATAACTTGGAGATTCAGCTTTATTTAGAAATTGTTTTAACATTCTAATGTCTTGTTTCATTGAGTTAGAACCCATAGCTTGCAATGATAGAAATTTATTGATAACGGTTTGGCAGTTATCAGCCGTTAAAATTTTGCTAAACTTTTGTAGTATTTTTGAGTCCGTACCCGGCCAATTGGTATTGATATCTGATGTAAAGCGGGGAGAAGAACTACAAGTTATTAGCCCTCTAACATTGGATTTATGTAATATTGTATATTTTAAAGCGAGTATACCACCCAAAGACCACCCAAATATAACAGAATTATCTACGATTGTTTGTTCTAAACTTTCAATAATACCATCGCATCTGTTTGCTGGTATTTTGTTATTTAATCCATATCCTGGAAGATCAATTAATGCTATGTGGTATTCTTTAGATAGTATTGGAACAATTGAATAGAATACTTTGCTACATAATCCCCAACCATGAATCATATATATAATTACTTCATTTTCAACACCGAAGTGTTCTGTTGATAGTTTCAACTTTGTCCTCGCCGATTATTTTCTGATTACCAAGCAAAATAAGTGCACTAAAATAGTATTGTGATCAAATAAAGTGCATCTTAGTTGCCCTATTTTATAGTAAAAATAAGTTATTTTGTAACAATTTACCAAAGATAACACTTGGCTTGTTTGTTGCAATAATATACATGGGAATTATTTAATTAAAATTTATTTATTATATTTAGGAGATAAATATGAAACATGCATTTGCTTTACTATTTATTGTTGCATCGCTTTGTTTCTCTGCTCCATCCTGGTGTGAAGAAGTTGTATCAATGCCAGAAGGTGGTAGCGAAATATCAGCAACAGTTGTGGATGATGGAACAGGTGTTATAACACCTACAGAAGCGGATACATCTGATAATGGATTTATTATGATTTGTACGGCCTTAGTAATATTGATGTCTATTCCTGGTATAGCATTATTTTATGGTGGTCTTGTTCGTGCTAAAAATATGCTTTCTGTATTAGTGCAGGCTTTGATTATATTTTCATTAATGTACGTTTTGTGGGCTATATATGGCTATACACTTGCATTTGGAAGTAATGAATCTGATACATTGAATATGTTTATAGGAAATTTGGATAAGTTTTTGATGTTAAATGTTGGACCAAGTGATGTGAATGGTTCTCTTTCTGATTTAACATTTTTCTCATTTCAAGGTGCATTTGCAGGCATTACAGCATGTTTAATAATTGGTTCGTTTGCTGAAAGAATACGCTTTAGTGCATTGTTGTTCATAATTGTTGTGTGGTTTACATTATCTTATCTTCCGTTGTGTCATATGGTTTGGGGCGGTGGATATGTTGATAGCGCATGGCATGCATGGGATTTTGCTGGTGGTACTGTTGTGCATATTAACGCGGCTATCTGTGCGTTAGTTGGAGCATTCTACTGTGGAAAACGTGTGGGTTATGGTAAAGAGATAATGGCTCCGCATAACTTAGTTATGACCATGATAGGTGCATCATTATTATGGGTAGGTTGGTTTGGCTTTAATGCTGGGTCTGAATTATCTGCAGATGGTGTAGCTGCTTTAGCTTTCGCAAATACCTGCATTGCTCCTGCAGCAGCTGCTTTAGCATGGCTATTTGCAGAATGGGTTTTATTAGGTAAACCATCATTATTAGGTGCATGTTCAGGCGCTGTGGCTGGGTTAGTTGCTATTACACCTGCTTGTGCTTTTGTGAGTGTTGGTGGAGCTTTATTGATAGGTTTAGTTGCAGGATTTGTATGTTTATGGGGAATTCATGGCCTCAAGAAGTTGTTAAAGGTTGATGATGCTCTTGACGTATTTGGTGTTCATGGTGTTGGTGGTATTATTGGAGCTCTCCTTACTGGTGTATTTTGTGCCCCTTCTTTGGGTGGAACAGGATTTAAAGAAGGCTGGGAATCAATTTCTGGGCAGTTTTTAGGTCAATTAGTTTCAGTATTAATAACCATTGTTTGGTGTGGTGTTGTTTCAATAGTAGCATTCTATCTAGCTGACAAGATTTTTGGTGGGGTTAGAGTTCCTGTTGATGAAGAGAGAGAGGGCTTAGATTTAACAAGTCATGGTGAAAGAGCCTATAATCTACTTTAGAAAAATGAGTAAGATATAGAATATAAATGCTCCTCATGTATATTATGAGGAGCTTTTTGCATATATATTTGTAAATTTTATTCAGTAAATTTTAATTTATAAAATTGTTTAATTATGATTTTTATTCTTAATTATTTGCAAAATTTGCTCGCTTGAAAAGTCGTATTTTTTCCCACAATAATGACACTCTGTTGTAACTTTTCCATCTTCGTTTATTATTTTTAAAAGTTCATCAGTATTCAAATGTGTTAGCATTTCAGAGAAATGTTTTTGTGAACAAACGCATTTAAAGCATACTTGTTCACAAGGAAAAACATTTACTGATTCTTGATTAAATAATCTGTATATAACATCTTGTGTTTTTAATGTCATAATTTCTGCAGCTGTAATCGTATTTGCAAGTGTACATATATGGTTAAAATCTTCAATTTGTTTGGATAAGTCATTAGATGGCAATACTTGAAGCAATATTCCTGCTGCTAATTTATATTCACATGCGCTAAATAACAAGATTCTAGTATCAATCTGCATTGATTGTTTGTAATAATTTTCTAAACATTCAATTATTGAAGGCTTGTCCAAAGCAATAATTCCTTGATATTGTTGTCCAATATCAGGTATAACGGTAATCGACATAATGCCATCGTTACCAACTAATTTTTCAAAGGTTCTTTCATCCTCAATCTCCCCTTCAAATGAAGCTAGACCTCTAGTTTCATTTTTTTCATTGCTATTAACAATTGCATATTTTAATTGGCCTTTCGTCCTAATTTGAAGCATTATGCTTCCTTTAAATTTAAGAGTAGCCGTTATAAGGCATATAGCAGCTTGCATCTCTCCAAGTAGATTTTTTATGCATAAAGGATATTTATGGTTGGCTAAAAGATCTTCATATGATTTGTGTAATTGAATTATTTCTCCTCGAATAGCGTATTCATTAAAAACAAATCGCTGAATAGTATCGTAGCTACTGTTTGTGTCTTGTATTATTTGATTATCCATGAGTATACATCCTTTAATAGTTATGCTTTAATTCGAGTAGATTTCTTCTTTGTTTCTTATTTGGTTTTTGAGTTGGATGTGGGGCATATAATAGGTTCATTTTATATTCTGAATCTTGAGTATTTCTTCTAACCACGCTTTCTTCAGTTTCCTTGTATAAAAGTTGAGCAAATGCAGATTGTTTTCTTTGATCTGAAATAGCAACAACTTCAATGTCTATCTTATGAAAACCCTGCCACAGTGAAATTTTAGCTCCAATTTCTATTATTTTACATGGTTTTATTCTACAATTGTTATATTGTACTTTTCCACCTTCAATCATATCTCTAGCTATTGCTCGAGTTTTGTAGAATCTTGCGGCCCATAGCCATTTATCAATTCTAACTTCTTCATGTTTTTCACTCATAATCGTCTAATTTTATGTATCCATTTCAAAAATTATAAAATATTTATTGCTATATGCACCGTTTTTATTGCAAAATTAAACAAGTTTTTAACATTTTATCTTTTTCTCCCGGAATAATAGACTATGTCATCATTAAATTTTAATTTATTTATTTTGCGTGAGAAGCTTGGTAAGCTTTTCAAAGGCAAAAGCTATGGGTCTACAACGGTCGAAAGAAAAATAGTTGAACAACCAGAAATTGCTCGTGGTAGATATTATACTAAGATTTCAAATTATCTGTTCTATATTCTTGGATTTATTCTATGTTATCAATCTGCTTCATTTTTTTGGAATAGAATTCCTTTTAAAAATCCAATATTGGCAGGATTAACACAGTCAGAATTAAAGATAATAAGAGCTCCTAAACAAGGAAGTATAGTGAAATCTTACAGTTTATTCGGTGTTGAAATACCTCCTAGTGAAATAAAAAAACCTAAAGAAAATAATAAGCAAGGAACTATTGCTAAAACAAAATTAAATATAAAAATTACTGGAATTTCAGCAAGTACGCAAATTGGCTTAGGTTCTGTTGTTATGATTTATGAAAATTCAGAAGATGTTTATGGTATAGGTGATAAAGTAGCTAAAACGAATGCTACTATCACAAAAATTTTACCAGATAGAGTAATAATTAACAACAATGGTGTAGCAGAGGTTGTTATGCTTCCTGGCGAAGATGAAACCCAGATTGCTAGAGCTGAATTGAAAAGTAATACTAATGATAACAAACCTGTAAAAGAAGAAATGAAACAGGTACGTACTGAATTATTAAGTAATCCTGGTAGTTTGTTTAACTATTTAAGCATAAAGCCAGCAATGAATTCTGGTAAAACAATTGGTTATGAGCTTAATCCAGGAAATGATAGGCGTTTATTTATAAATGCAGGTTTAAAAGAGGGTGATATAGCTGTAGAGATTAATGGTTATGATCTCACAGACAATGCTCAGGCTATGCAAGCCATGGGGGAATTGCAAAATATGACCGAAATTACATTAGTAGTAGATCGTAATGGATCTCGCGAAACAATTAGTCTTGATTTAAAGTAAGTGGTATCTATGAATAATAAATTATTTTTTACGAATGCGTGTTTTACTATTGCCCTTACATTTTTGACTGTATGTGCAAGTGTAACGACTGAAGCAGCAGAATTTTCTGCAAGTTTTAAAGGTACTGATATTAATGAATTTATCAGCACTGTAGGTAAAAATTTAAATAAAAATTTTATAGTAGATCCATCAGTAAAGGGCAAAATTAATGTGCGAAGCTATGATTTACTAAATGAAGAACAATATTACCAATTCTTTCTAAGTGTTTTAGAAGTTTATGGTTATGCTGTAGTTCCTACAAATAATAATGTCTACAAGATTGTTAGATCTGCTGTTGCAAAAACTGCTGGTGTACCGGTTACTGATCAAGAAGGTTATGGCGATGAGATGATTACTCGAGTTGTCCCAGTACGCAATGTTAGTGTTCGTGAATTAGCTCCATTATTAAGAGGATTAATAGATAATCAAGGTTCTGGAAACGTCGTGCATTATGAGCCATCAAATGTTTTGCTTATTACAGGTAGAGCTCAGGTAGTTAACAGGCTTGTTGAAATAGTTAATAGAGTTGATAAAGCAGGTAATCAGGAAGTTGAAATTGTAAAGCTTGAACACGCTTCAGCAGCGGAAGTTGTTAGGGTTGTGATGTCAATTATTAAGGATGATAAATCAAGTTCATCTACTTCTGCGTTGCTAACTCCAAAGATTGTGGCAGATGAAAGAACTAATTCTGTTGTGGTATCAGGAGAACCAAGAGCTAGAGAAAGAGTAATAAAAATTATTAACAAACTTGATTTAGAGCAAGAGTCAACAGGAAATACTAAGGTGTTTTATTTGCGCTATGCAAAAGCTGCAAATGTGCTAGAAACCTTAACAGGAGTAAGTAAGTCTCTTACAGGAACTGAAGGTCAAGCATCTAATGGGTCAAATACAGCTAACAAAATTAATATATACGCAAACGAGGATACAAATTCAATTATAGTTAACGCTGATCCGGGGTATTTGAAGGAAGTAGAAGCTATAATTAGAAAATTGGATATTAGAAGAGCTCAAGTTTTGGTTGAAGCTTTAATTGTTGAAATTAGTGATGAGACAAGTGCTGAGTTAGGTATACAGTGGGGCAACACTCACGGTGGTATTGTTCAATCTGCAACTGGTCAAGTAGCTGTTTCAAAAATGTTTGGGACTGATGGGAATGTTTCATTGCAGAATGTAGCAGGGAGTATAAGTGGAGCAGGACTAGGTTTTTATAGTGGTAATTGGTTTGGCTTGCTTACTATGATGAGAGCAGATTCTCGCAATGATGTGCTTTCTACTCCAAGTATAATTACATTAGATAATGAAGAAGCTGAATTTAATGTTGGCCAAGAAGTACCTGTAAAAACAGGTACTCAAACTTCAACCGATTCTAGTCAAATGTATACTACAATTGAGCGTAAAACTGTTGGTACAAAGTTAAAATTTACACCTCAAATTAATGAAGGTGATAGTGTTATGTTAACATTAGAGCAAGAGGTTTCTAGTGTTGAATCATCAAGTAAAAATGATGCTAATGGTGAAACATTTAATGTAAGAACTATTAAAAACTCAGTATTAGTTAAAAGTGGTGAAACCGTTGTGTTGGGCGGTTTAATGGATGAAAAAACAGTTGAAACTGTTACAAAGGTTCCATTGCTAGGAGATATTCCAATTATTGGTGAATTGTTCAAGCAAACTTCTAGTTCAAATTCTAAACGTAATTTAATGGTATTTATTAGGCCAATAATTTTGCGTGATGATCAAGCTTATGCTGGTATTTCTAGTGCTAAATACACAATGTTTAGAGCTGAGCAATTAGAAAGACATAAAAGAGGTATTCGTTTGCTACCAATGCATTTGTCAACACCAGTATTGCCTGAGTTGGATTCAACTATTGTTATTTGCCCTGGTGTAGTACAAATTGTAAGTAATAATGAATATGCAGAAGATGTAGGTGTATATCAAAATAACACTGCTAATGGAAATAACATCTAAAGGTAGATATATTTATGGATAGAACCAACGATGAATTAGACTCAACGTCTTTAGAGATTGCAATGTCTGTTGTACAAGAACAGAAAGAAGTTGATCCTATAAAACAGGCTATGAGTAAAGTTGAGGATATTTTGCCTCTAGAAAAGCGAATTAAATTACCTTTCTCTTTTGCTAGAGATAAAGGTGTAGTGATTACGATTGAAAATTCTAAGCCTTTTCTTTGTTACAAGATTGCCCCTTCATTAGAGGTATTGCTTGAGGTTAAACGTTTGTGCAAAACATCTTTTTCTCCGAAATTACTGAGTGAAGAAGATTTTGATAAATTATTAACTGATATTTACCAACACGATTCATCAGAAGCACAGCGCATTGCAAGTAATATGGGGGATGACGTTGAAGATTTAAGTTTAACTGACGATTTAAATAAAGCTGATTTATTAGATAACAGTGAAAATTCACCAATGGTAAGATTTATTAATGCCATGTTGGCTCAAGCTGTTAAAGAAGAAGCTTCAGATATCCATGTTGAACCTTATGAAAATAAGTTAGTTATTAGATTTCGTGTGGATGGTGTTTTGCATGAAAATATTGTTTTGGAAAGAAAGTTTACTCCATATCTAATATCAAGAATAAAAGTTATGGCTAAGCTTGATATTTCAGAAAAGCGTATTCCGCAAGATGGAAGAATATCTTTGACTGTAGGTGGAAAGCAAGTTGATGTTCGTGTATCAACTATACCTACAAGTTATAGTGAGCGCATCGTAATGCGTTTGCTTGACAAAAATAGTGTTCACTTAGAATTAAGTGAATTGGGTATGACTCCAAGCATTTGTGAAAAGATAGTTAAGCTTATTCACATGCCACATGGCATTATATTAGTTACAGGTCCTACTGGTTCGGGGAAAAGTACTACTTTGTATGCAGCAATATCAGGTATAAATACTAGAGATAGAAACATCTTAACGGTGGAAGATCCTGTTGAATATGATTTAGAAGGAATAGGACAAACTCCTGTAAATACTAAAGTAGATATGACATTTGCCAGGGCTTTAAGAGCTATCCTTCGTCAAGATCCTGATGTAGTAATGATAGGTGAAATTCGAGATCATGAAACTGCCGAGATTGCTGTGCAAGCTTCATTAACAGGTCACTTGGTGTTATCAACATTGCATACAAATACTGCAGTAGGTGCAATTACCCGTTTAAAGGATATGGGCATAGAACCTTTTTTATTGTCTACATCTTTATTGGCTGTACTAGCACAACGTTTGGTAAGAACTTTATGTCCTCATTGTAAAGTTCCAGTGCAAACAACACCACATGATATGGAATTATTGGGTATACAAGAACCTTGTGTAATATATAAGGCCGTCGGTTGTCCTGAATGTAATGGTACTGGTTATAAAGGTAGATGTGGTATTCATGAGTTGGTTGAAGTTAACGATGATGTACGATTGGCTATACACGGAGAAGATGGAGAAGTAGGAATAGAAAGGGTAGTTAGACCTTATACGCCAACTATTCGTGATGATGGTTTATCTAAAGTTTTATCTGGTAAAACAACTATTGAAGAAATTATGCGTGTGACAAGCGGAGATTAATATGCCTTCATTTCAATATTCTGCATTAGATGCTTCTGGAAAGCAGAAAAAAGGTAATTTTGAAGCTGATACCGCAAAAATTGTCAGAACAAAACTCAAAGAAATGGGATTAATTCCAATTGAAATTGTTGAGGGTAAGTCTTCAAATTCTTATTCAAACGGTTCGCAAAAAGATTCCTTTTCTTTGTCATCTTTATTTCAACCATCAATGAGTAATGCTGCGCTCTGTTTAATTACAAGGCAGATATCCACATTAATTTCTTCTTCTATGCCAATTGAAGAAACGCTAAGGGCTGTTTCGCAGCAGTGTGAAAATCCTAAGCATGCTGCTATTATTTCAGCAGTAAGAGATAAAGTATGTGAGGGCTTATCTCTAGCGGAAGCAATGAGGAAATTTCCTAAGGTATTTGATGACTTATATACCGCAATGGTTGCTGCTGGTGAAAAATCAGGACATTTAGACGATGTTTTAGAAAGATTAGCAGATTATACAGAAAGTAAGCAAGAATTGAGGGGAAAGATTATCCAAGCAATGATATATCCTATCATGCTTACTTTAGTAGCAGTGTCAGTTATTGGACTATTGTTGTCGTCTGTAGTACCGAAGGTGGTAGAGCAATTTATTCATATGAAAGCAACTTTGCCTACATCAACAATAGTGCTTATTGCAATTTCAGATTTTGTCAAAAGCTATGGTTTTTTTATTGTTATGGCTGTTGGTTTAGTAATTACATTATTTATGGTTGCAATGAAAAGGCCAAATTTTAAAAAAATAATTCATGGCTATCTTTTGAAAATGCCTGTGATTGGTAAAGTGAGTCGTTCTCTTAATACTGCTCGATATGCACAAACATTAAGTATTTTACATTCTAGTGCAGTACCTTTAATTGAAGGTATGCATGTTAGTAGTGATACTTTAACAAATGTTGTGGCTAAGGAGCGATTAACAGTAGCTGCAGAAAGTGTAAGAGAAGGAAAAGGATTAAGCAGGTCGTTACAAGAAAGTGCACTATTTACTCCTATGATGTTACATATGATTGCGTCTGGTGAAAAAAGTGGTGAATTAGATAATATGTTGGGAAGGGCTGCTAACAATCAAAGTAATGAATTTAAAAGAAATATATCAATGGCTTTGTCAATATTTGAGCCTTTACTAATTGTCAGTATGGCAGGTATTGTGTTATTTATAGTTATTTCAATACTGCAACCATTATTGCAGATGAATAGTATGGTAGGACATTAAGGAAAACAAATGAATAAATATAAAGGATTTACACTATTAGAAATAATGGTTGTAATTGTAATTTTGGGTTTACTTGCAGGGTTAGTAGTTCCAAATGTTATGGGGAGTGTAGACCAAGCAAATGTTCAAAAAGTTGTAACTGATATTAATGGAATTGAGACAGCACTGAAACAATATAAGATGGATGTGGGTCGTTATCCAACTACTGATCAAGGATTACAGGCTTTAGTTGAAAAACCAAGTTCTGCTCCAATTCCAAAAAAATATAGAAGTGATGGCTATTTGGAAAAGCTTTCTCAAGATCCTTGGCATAGTGATTATTACTACAAGATGCCTAGTGATCATGGGAAAAAATATGATATTTTCAGCGCAGGCTTAGATGGCGAAGTTGGAACTTGTGATGATATTGGTAACTGGAATGTAGATAATCCTCCATCTCAGGATGATTGCAATAATCAATAAGTAAAAGACATTTTTGCTGGTGGTATATAATGAAAGTGAGAAATGAAGGTTTTACTTTAATAGAAATTTTAATGGTTATTTTTCTAATGGGTATGACCGCTTCAATGGTTTCAATTGCACTACCAGCAAATTCAACGCTTGAAGGTTCTGTACAAGAACAAGCCGACAGATTTTTACTTATACTAGATGAAATTCGTGATAGATCAGCAATGGAAGGTAGAATTATAGGTTTAAGAGTAAACGAAAATGGGTATGAGTTTTTATATCGAACAAAAGTGCCTGGTAAGAAATTAATTCAGTCGGCTAATTTAATGTCGGAGTTTAGTAATACATATTGGGATCAATTGAGTTGGATTCAATATAAAAGGGAAGATATCGCAACTGTAATGAATTTTACAGATGATGTTTATGTAACTCTTGAAATTGGTGGACTAGAAATTCAAAATCCAGATACATCTTTAGAAGATTTCAATTTTGAAAAAGAGTCACATAATGTTGATGAAAAAATGACACCTCAAATATTGTTTTATCCTACTGGTGAAGTAACACCTTTTAGACTTAGATTGAACATAAAAAACGAGGATACTAGAGATAATCCAATTATGATAATAGGGTCAGAATTGGGCAGTTTTAGGTTGTTTGATTCAGAGAAAGACAAACTTTAATAAGGTCAGAATATGAAGAAAATTAAGGGTATGACCTTACTTGAAGTTTTGGTCGCTTTAGGTATTTTTGCATTAACAGGTGGCGCAGTCATTAATTCCGTTATGAATACAATGCACGGCATTTCTGGTTTAGAAGAGACTTACTTAGCACAAATGGTCGCGGATAACGTGCTATCAGAGCAAAAACTTGCAAAGAAGTGGCCTAATAATAGTTGGATTACGGATAAAACAGAATTGGCAGATAGAACTTGGTATTTTAGATATAGAGGTCAAAATACACAAGATTCAAATTTTAAATCATTAGAGGTCGAAGTTTTCACTACTTCTAAAACTAGTACATCCACGCCTGTCGTCATTTTAAAGACTTATGTGAGCAGATAAAATGATAAGAAAAAAAGGTTTTACTTTAATTGAAGTTTTATTGTCTATAGTAATAATGGCAATAATTGCTCAAGGCACTTATGAGTTGATGTCTGGTGTAATGAATTCAGATGATTCTATTAGAGAAAAGACAGAAAGATTTAATGAAATTCAAAAAGCTTTCAACTTGATGGAACGAGATTATACGCAAATGGTTCCTAGGGCAACTAGGTTATCTGGTACTTCTACTAGAAGTGTTATTGATGTAGGTGAAAGTTCTTTTGGTTCCGAAGGTACAGGTTTAACTTTCACTAGAGGTGGCGCTTTAAATCCTGGAGCATTGCTCCCAAGAGGTGAAATAGTTAGAGTTTGGTATAGATTAAAAGATGAAAATTTAGAAAGAGGATCATATCCGTATCCTGACACAATTATTGGATATGAACCTAAATACGAAGTTATTTTGACTGGAGTTAAATCGTTCAAAGTGTTTTTTTATAATCAAGGAGTTTGGGCTTTAGGTTGGACGGATCGCTCAAAAATACCACTAGGTGTTAAATTAGAACTTCAGTTACAAGATTACGGTAAGCTCACAAGATTATATTATGTTACCGCAGGGAATTTACGATGAATAATAAAGGATCTGCATTAATAATGGTGCTAGTAGCGGTAGCCATTATGATTATGACTGCATCTGTTATTTCTGTAAGATTTAACAAGGTTTTTTTTACAACCCAAAATAGCTTTTACTATGATCGAGCAAGATGGTATGTTGATGGTATTGAAGGAATCATAATTAAGTATATGAAGGACGATTTTAAAAAAACGCCAACAAAAGTTTATTTAGGTATGAATTGGGCTCAAGAGAACCAAGTTATTCCTTTAGATGAGGCGGTTATAAGTGGTTCCGTTAGTGATGAAATGGCGTGTTTAAATATAAATTCACTAGCTACAGATGTTGTAATTGAAGGTTTGTCTGAGAAAGAAACTCAAAATCAAGATAGTAAATTTAAAACGGAGAAATTTCCAGCTTTAGTATTTAATCAATTATTAAAAACGATGGGGGCAGATGATAATTTAGCAGAAACAATCACTGATTCGGCCGTTGATTGGCTAGATGTTGACTCAAATACTAAATCTTCATATGGAGCAGAAGATCAATATTATATGTCATTGCATGTACCATATTTAACTAATCAAGGACTATTTTATGATAAATCAGAGTTACGAATGATAAAAGGAATGACGCCTGAACTTTATAGGCGAATAGAGCCTATGATTTGTGCACTACCTAATACGAATTTTAGTATTAATATTAATACTCTAAAAAGAAATCAGTCACCATTGTTAGTAGCTTTATTTCTAGATCACCTTGATATAGAAGCGGCAGTAAGTACTATAACAAATAGACCAGAATATGGATGGGATTCATCATTAGGATTTTTTAGAATGGATGGCTTAGAATCTGCGGCTGCCGAAATGAATGGGCTCAAAACTAGAATTAACAAGTCAATTGTTGTTAATTCAAAGTATTTTGTTGCAAACATAAAGGTTAGCTTTGATGATGAAGAGTATGCATTTAAGACAAGATTTTACAGAGAAGCTGACACCAGTTTGGTTGTTTATCAGCGGGTAATAGGAGAACTTCATGAGTGAGTTTTTATTTATAAGACCTACTTTATCTGAGCCAAGATCATACCTCTGGTTTTCATATGATGATGTTAGTCACAATATTTTGGCTAGTGGAACAGAAGATTCGTTATTGTCTTTGGTTGAAATTAACAAAAATTCACCAAATAGGCCTGTGGTTGTTTTATATCCTGCTACATCTTTAAAATTTAAAAATATAAATTATCCCGGAAAACTAAAAAAGAATTCTTATAATTCTATACTTTACATGTTGGAAGAAGATTTTGCTGAGGATATTGAATTATTTGCAGTGAATATATTGAATAGGCAAGGTAAGAACTATGATGTTTTAATATACAAAACAGATGAATTAAGGGATTTTGAAGAAGCTTTAATAGCATTAAAATTTGATGTGGATATTATTGTTCCAGATGTTTTGGCATTACCAATGCCTACTAAATTAGATAATCAATTATCAATTTACACCTTAAATATCGGAAATGAGTGGATTTTTAGGGACTCTAATTATAGTGGTTTTTCGACTGATAATGATTGGCTTTCACTTGTAAATGAGCAATTATCCGCAGATAAGCATGTGATTTCACTGTCAAATGTTCCTGAAGAATACAGAAATGAATGGGATGAACAGCTAACTGATTCACCATTAGCTTTATTAGCTGATGGCGCTTTGAAAGGTAAAGTCAATTTATCAACTACTCATCAGAAAAAAAACTATCAACTTCAATTTATGCAATCATGGATTAAGGTTGGAGTTTTGTTTATTTGTATTGTAATTTTTTGGCATTTAAATATGCAATACAAAATTAAATCTGTAGTACAAGAAACGATGTCATATCGCAATGAACAAAGATCTATTTTTTCTCAAATTATGCCCGAAAATGGCAGAACAAATGATCCTGTTGCAACTTTGAAACAAAGATTAAGTGAGTCATCTCCAATTGGTACTGATGAAGGTTATATAGATTTACTTAATATGATTTCTCCAATTATATTAACTAACAAAGATATTGAAATGGTTAGTTTAAAATTTGAAAGAAGAAAGAAATCATTCATTATTCAGTTCTTGGCCCCTGAAGATTTTGATATGGAAAAATTTAAAAATTCTTTTGGTGTTGATTTTAATGTCACTACTTTAGATGCAAAACAAAGTAGAGATAAGATATTAAATTCAGTTCAGTTGAGGAGAATGAAGTAATGAAAATTGATAAATTAAAAACAATGGTTAAAAGTAAGTTTTTGCTACTTATTCAAAGATCTCAGAGAAGTTCAAAAAAGGAAAAACTCATTGCGTCTTGTGTAAGTATATTAATTGTTTTAATTGCGTTATTTTATATTTTTATTAATCCAAAATTTGTAGAATTGCGAAGCGCAGGAATAGCCTTAGATCGTGCTAAAAGTGGTTATAATTTTATTTTACAGAATGCTTCCAAGGTTAATAGTACTCCAGTTCAAGTTATTGATAATTCAATGTCTGTTCAAAAATCTGCTATTTTGGCTGCTAAAGAAAATGGAATTCAAGGGGCTGTAATTAAAGAAATTGATGCTAGACATGCTTCAGTTGAAATTGAAGATGCAAAATCTTATGCTAAGATAAATCAAATGTTAAGAACCTTAGAAAATAAGTATGGAGTTACAGTAGATGAGATTACTTTAGATAAACAGGGTGATGCAGTTGTTTATATTGCTAATTTACAATTGATTAGGTTAGATAAGGATGAAGAAGATGATGGCCAGTAAAATAGTAGTAAGAGCAATTTTTCTAGTTGTTTTTTTTGTCTTTTTTTTAATTTATTTAGCACCAGCTAATAAATTAATGTCTTTCGTAGATCTTCCTAAAAACGTTAAATTGTACAATGTAAGCGGAGATTTATGGAATGGTAAGATTGAAACAATTGATATTGCAGAAAGTAGAATTACCAATGTTAACTGGAAAATTAATTTTTTTACCTTGGTTTTTGGTAGAGGTTTGTCTGTAAATATTAGAGATCCTGAACTAGTCCGTGGAAGTTTTGATTTGAATATTTTTGATTTAAATAAGGAAATATATTTATCAAAAGTTGAACTTAAAAGTTATATATCAAAAATTTTGCCTTTCCTTAAATTACCGTTCCCTATTAAGGCTGAAGGTGTAATTCAAACAAATTTAAGAAATATTTCTTTGAATAAAAATGGTACATTAAAAGCTGTGAATGGTAGTATACATTTTAACGATGTAATGATTCAGCATCCTTTTGATCCAAGTTTAATGATTGATTTGGGGAAAATAAATGTATCCTTGGAAAATCCTAATGGTGATGTCAATATTGTTAATATTATTATTGACCAAGAGTCAGAACAATTTAAGTGTCAGAATATTAAAGTTATAATTAAAAATATGAATAATGTTCAAGTTTCAGGATCTATTAGACCAAAGGGTTCAATTCCTGATAGTTTAATTTCAATTTTAAATATGATAGGAAAACCTGACGCTGAAGGAAATATTAGAATAGATTATAAGGGGAGTTTCTAAATTGAAAAAAGTACCACCCCAAATAATGGAAACAAGGGTCTTGACACAAAGTAGGCTTTTTACAATTGAAGGCGTTGATCTTAAATTTTCCAACGGAGTTTGTTCTACTTATGAAAGGTTGCGTTCTGGTGCAGGGGCGGTGATGGTTATTCCTTTTGATGGTGAAAATTTTATTTTTTCAAGAGAGTATTGTGTTGGAACTGAGCAGTATGAGCTTGGTTTTACGAAGGGAAAAATAGATTCAGGCGAAACTCCTGAAGATTGTGCTAAAAGAGAGTTGCAAGAGGAAATAGGTTTAGGTTGCAGAAAATTGACACATTTAAGAACAATAAATTTTGCTCCAGGATTTATGAGCTTAATAATGCACATTTATTTAGCAGAGGACTTATTTGATTCAAAACTATTTACAGGTGATGAACCAGAAGAAATAATAAAAGAAATAATTTCAATAGGTAAAGCTACTTCCCTTCTTAATGATCCTAATTCAGAATTACGTGAAAGCAGATGTATTGTTGGCTTAATGCATGCTTTAAACGTACTTAATAAGTGATGTTCAAAGAAAAAATTTAATAAAGTATTTTATTATACCATACTAGATAAGCTTTACTATAAATGTAAAAAAAATGTTAATTTGTGATTTAAATTAACATTTTTGCGTTTAAATTGTGTTAATATGATAAAGTCTAACAGTTTATGAAAACGTTTGCATTTAGCCTTTGGCTGTTCTCGTTAATATTCATCATGGAGTTGAACCAATGATTAAGAGAAAAACAGGAGTAAAACTGATCGCCGCATCAGTAGGCTCTTTAATGCTTTCATTTGGTGTGGCACAGGCCGCAAGCTATGAAAGTGAAATGGTTATTATCCACCCGTTCCAGTGGAGCTATAACAGTATTGCTAAGGAATGTACTGAATATTTAGGTCCAGCTGGTGTTGATGGTGTTCAGATATCTCAACCTGCTGAACATATTAATAAAAATGATGCATGGTGGGCAGTTTATCAACCTGTAAACTTTACTAATTTTACAACTATGACAGGTAATGAAGCTGAACTTAAAGCAATGCTTAAAGCCTGTAATGATGCTGGTGTAAAGATTTTTGCTGATGCTGTTTTTAACCAACGTGGTAGCATGGGTAATACTGGTTATGGTGGAAGCTCGTTTAACGCGGGTAGTTATTATTATCCAGATTTAGATTCTTCAAATTTCCATACGTCTGGCTGTACTATTAGTAGTTATGGTGATGCTAACCATGTAAGAACATGCGCATTATCAGGTATGCCTGATTTATATACTGAAGATAGTGCAACTCAAGATAAGATAGCTTCTTATCTTGCAAATTTACACGAGATGGGAGTTTATGGCTTCCGTGTTGATGCTGCAAAGCATATGGGTTATACAGATCTCGAATCAATCTTTCAAAAAGTACAGTCTAAACTCGGTGGTGTAAGACCTCCTGCATATTATGAAGTAATCGGTGCGAATGGTGAGGCAGCTGATATTCAACCTAATAAATATACTGGGAATGGGAATACAGTTGTTACTGATTTTGGTTATGTTGGTTCAATGACAGATGTTTTTCAAAACGAAAATTTTGGAAATGCACTAAATTTGGGTGGTAGTTTAGGAAGCGATAACTCTGAAGTTTTTGTAAACAATCATGATGATGAATTTCATCGTTGTTCTGCTGGTACATGTTCAATGCCTACACAGAATAATGATAAATATACTATGGCTCAATCATGGCTAGTCGTTTGGCCTTATGGAAAAGTTCGTCAAGTATATTCTGGTTATTCCTTCTCTGAACATGATCCTGCAGGCCCAATCTCTTCCGCGCGATGTGAAGGTGGTTGGCTGTGTCAACACCGTGAACCTATGGTTTTAAATGCATTCCGTTTTGCAAGAGCAACGCGAGATCAAGCAGTAACAAGTAAAGCATATAGTGATGGTGCTTTATGGATTAATAGAGGCTCAAAAGGCTTTTATGTAATGAATACTACAGGTAGTGATTTTACTAAAGAATTTAGTGTAGAAGTTCCTGATGGTACGTATTGTGACATTTTAGGTGCAATTGACCCTTGTGGTGGTAATTCTGTTACTGTTAGTAATGGTAAAGCAACTATTTCAGTTAAAAGTAGAAAAGCGGCTGCTATTTGTGTAGGCGAGTGGTGTGGAAAGCAAACAGATCCTTGTGAGACTGATCCTAGTGGTGCTGCTTGTTTATGTTCAAGTGATAGTGATAAGTCAACTTGTACTGCATATTGTTCAACAACAGGTTCGCAAACTCAATCTTGCTTATGTAAGGGCGAGGAAACAAATTCAAATGGACAATGTAAGTCATATTGTGAATTAAATCCTTCAGCTGATGGTTGTTATTGTTTATTAAATCCTGACGAAGATGAATGTCAGATTAATTATACGACAACCAAAAACCTATGTTATGCTGGTACGTCCAATAGTTGGGCTCAGGATAAGATGACTTTTAGTGCAAAGACTGGTAAATGGTCGATTACTCTTGATCTTGATGGTACTGGAGATTCAAACAATACTAATCAAAGCTTCAAAGTAACTGATGGTTGTTCATGGACTGGAACTATTTATGGAGCAGGAACTTCTGCAGATTCATTAGCAGTAAATAAAAGTTCAACTGGTAGTGTGACTCTAAATGGTGTTGGTAAATATGTATTATCTATTGATGATACAACAATGAAATTTACTTTAACTGAAGTGTCGGCTAATACTATTCCTGTTGCTTCTTTTACAACAAGTATTTCAGGCTTAACTGTTAGCACTAATAATACTTCTACTGATGCCGATGGTGATACTTTATCATATTCATGGGATTTCGGCGATGGTACCACTTCTTCTGAAAAATCTCCATCAGTAACTTATAAAGCAGCTGGCACCTACAAAATAACTTTGACAGTTACAGATACTAATGGTGGTAGCAAGAGTTCAAATTCTTCTGTTACTGTTAAGAATGAGGTAACTCAAGTTTATAGTAAAGTTGCATTAAGATCTTCTGAAGATGATTTTGGAACAGTATTATTTAAACAAGATTCATCTAACATTAATATTTGGACTTTAGATGACGTAAGTTTTACAAAGGGTACTAACAAGTTAAAAATAGAAGCTTTAAATGGTGTTCAATGTATTATCCTTGGAGGTAAAGAAGGTAATGCTCTTACAGCATCAGGTGATTATCTAGCTGTTGAGGATGGATCGTTTAATCTTACTTTCAATGCAAGTACTAACACATTAACAATTAAGGCTACTAGTCAGTTATGTGAAGGTTCTTTGTGTGGAACAATTTGTACATCAGGTTCAGATTGTATTGATGGTGTATGTCAGGGTACTGATTGTATTAGTGATACCTGTGAGGGCTCTTTATGTGGTACTAGTTGTAATGCTGGTTCTGATTGTGTAGATGGAATCTGTGAAGGAACAGATTGTTCGACTGTTTCATCTGATGATACAAAAGCAAATTGTACTGCAGACGGAACGACTAGTAATTGTGAAGTATCTTCTTATGCTTATGATTTCCTAGGAGCTGTTTATTCTAAAGAAAGTACAACTTTTAGAATTTGGTCCCCTGATAGTTCCAATGTTACAGTAGAAGTTGATGGAAAATCATATCCTTTAACAAAAACTTCATATGGTAGTTATTCTGATGTTTATGAAGTAACAGTAGCTGGGGATCTTGATTTAATTCCTTACCAATTTAAGGTTAATGGAAATGCAGTTAGAGATCCTTATGGTAAAATGGTTGTTCCAACAAGTTATTCTGGTTCTGACGGTGTAGGAGTAGTAGCTTCCGATAATCGTAATATTGTAATGAATATGCGAGACACTGATTTATCTGAAGGTTGGTATCAACGTCCAGCATTTGTAAACAGAGAAGATGCTGTGATTTATGAAGCTCATGTTCGCGATTTTACGATAGATTCATCTTCAGGTGTATCTTCTGAAAATAAAGGTCGCTACCTTGGTATGGTTGAAACTGGAACTAAATCTAGTGATGGGTTAGCATCAGGAATTGACCATTTAAAAGAGCTAGGAATTACACATATACAGTTACTTCCTGTGTACGATTATGGGTCATGTTCAGACGTGGATTCCCAAAGTACTTCATGCTATAACTGGGGTTACGATCCTGTAAATTTCAACGTTCCTGAAGATCGTTATTCATCAGTATTTAAAACAGAGGAATATAAGAAGAAGGTTAAAGAGTTTAAGGAAATGGTTAACGAATTCCATAAGAATGGTATTCGTGTAGTCATGGATGTTGTTTATAATCATACATATAACAAGGAAATGTTCCAAAATATTACTGGTAAGTACTATACTTCCGTTGACCTTTCAGGTTGTGGTAATTCAACAGATCCTAAAGAAGATATGGTAAGCAGATTTATTCAAGATTCACTTGAATATTGGGCTACAGAATACAATATTGATGGCTTCCGTTTTGATTTGGTTGGCATTTTTGATGTTGCAGATTTTAAACAATGGGGTGAATACTTAAATAATAAATATCCTTCTCGTAATTTCCTAATGTATGGTGAGCCTTGGAATGGTTATGCTACAGATCCATCAGAGTCAACTAGAGTTCGTTTAGGTTCTATTCGTCAAGCTGTAAGTGGACATGTAGGCGTATTCAATGGTAAATACCGCGAATGTGTAAAAGGTGGAAGTGATAATTCTGTTGGTGGATTTATGTTCAATCAAACATACAATGATTTAGGATCAGGTGTGTCTAATAATGTTGAATGTGTATCAGCTGGTGTAAAGGGGGCAATTGGTGATAATACCAATTCTTGGACACCTTTGTTCGCTGCAGATCCTGAACAATCAATTAACTACCTAACTGCTCACGATAATTTGACTATGGCAGATAAGATAGCTCTTATGACCACAGACAAAGAATATGCATCAAGGCTTCAAGCGTATGGTAATGGTATTATGTTAGTTAGCCAAGGCATTCCATTCTTACACGCTGGTGTTGAATTTGGAAGATCTAAAAATGGTAACCATAATTCATATAATACAGCAGGAGATGTAAATAATATAAAGTGGGGATTGAAGAAAACTAATGCGGCAACATATAACTATTATAAAGAAATGATTGCAATGCGTAAGTTGCACCCTGCATTTAGAATGACAACGAGAAACCAAATAGAGTCTAATGTTTCTACTTATGGACAAAATGGTGCAATTGTTGTTGATATCAATGGTTCTGCTGTTGGTGATACTTGGAGCAATATTAAACTTGTTATAAACAGTGGTTCAAATATCACTATAGATGGTGTCGATGGTTGGAAGAAGAAGGTAAATGGTGTTACTGTAAATAGTGATGGCACAACTGGAAACTCAACTGCTGAAGGCACTGCAGTAACGGTTTGGTATAAATAATTAAAGCTAAGTCCTGGCATAAGCCAGGACTATGACTGGTTAAACCAGTAATTTAGAGGTTATATAAATGTTTAAACTCACAAAATATGCTTTAGCTGTAATGTCTGGAATAGCTCTTACTGCATGCGGTGGCGGTGGCGGATCATCAGGTTCTGATGTATCAACATCAACAACGATGGTTAGTGTTCCTGTATATGTATCAGCAGAATCTGACAATGTAGCAGGTGGAGAAGCTGTTGCGGCAGAAAATTCAGCTTTATCAGTAAGCGATGTTTTAGTATGCTTAGATGAAAATGAAGACTTAAATTGTACTAGTAGTGATACTGTCGTTGGTAGAATTGATGATAAAGGATATGCGTTATTGTCATGGGAATCTGATAGTGTTGCAAATTACGAAAATAAAAAAATTATAGCAGTAGGTAATAATGGTTTATTACTAAAATATTCTTTAAATAATGTGCAAAAAACAGTTTCTACACAATCCAATAATGATATTACTTATGATACTTTGTATTTAAGTACTTTATCAAGTTTGCAAGATACGTACGGTTCTGCTAGCAAGTTATCTGCAGTATTAGGATTAGATCAAACAGTGGATTTCTCAACTGTTAATACTTCTGATTCTACTGTAAATAATGAATATGCAATTCTTCAAGATGCGTTATATCAAATTGGTATGGCTTTTAAAACTACTATAAATGGTAATCAGTCTGATATAACATTTTTGATAGAAGGTTCATATGCCCAAATTACAAAAGCGCTAGCTAATGATATGACCAAAGATAACATTATTTCACAAATTAAAGTGGCTTTTGGTGGTGATACAGGCGAAAATCCATTTTCTAATATTATACTTCCAAACATAGAAAATGCGGCACCTGTTGCTTCTTTTGCGCACATTGTTGATGGGTTAACTGTTACATTTACAAATAATTCTAGTGATTCAGATGGCGATATTCTTGAATATACTTGGTCCTTTGGAGATGGAAGTGCAAATGAAAAAGTAACAAATCCAACTCATACATATTCAGTTGCTGGTACATATCAAGTAAATTTAATTGTTAATGATGGTAATAAATACTCAAGTACTAGTGTTCCAATAACTGTTACCTGTACAAACTGTGGTGATAATCCTGTAAATACTGCTCCTGTAGCTTTATTTAGTGTTGTACAATCAGGTTTAACAGTAAAAATTACTAATTCAAGTACTGATAAAGATGGAGACATTTTGTCATATAATTGGAATATGGGTGATGGTAAAAGTTTAACTAATTCTAGTTCGTCATTTAGTTATACATATGGTGAAGATGGTACATATACAATTGTACTTAAAGCTAGCGATGGTCAAGACACTTCCAATTATTCTAAAACTGTAAGTGTTAAACAAATTACTGATTGCTCATCAGGTGTATGTTCTACAGAATGTCCAGCAAATTGTGAAGAAGATCCTTGTTCATCTGGTGTATGTTCTACAGAATGTCCTGCAAACTGTGCAGATGCAGATTTAAAATGTACTCTTGATTAAGTATATTTTAATATTTATTGAAAACCCCGCGAATGCGGGGTTTTGTTATTTAATTGTTAATATTTAGTTATTTGTGTGATAAATGTTACATTTATTTTAATTTTGAGTGTGTATAATTATA
>CAZTNG010000001.1:32423-73915 GCA_964615195.1 uncultured Enterobacterales bacterium | reverse complement strand
AAAAAATAAATTTATGATTATTTTTTGAACTTTTTCTAAATATGATTATCTATATAAGCGTACAACTTAGAAAAACATAGTTTGTCTAGCTTGTATCCTTCATAATATTTTCCGCCCGTTATTTGAACGGGCTTTTTTTATTATCATGTCATGAATAAAACCACATTCCACAAATCATATAAAAATTTTTATATAATAACTTTGATAATGTATAAACTACTTAGAATTCATTTATAAATTTTATCTTACTATTTCATGAAAGAATGAATATGTATTTTTACATACACTAATAAATGATATATCCCCAATAATGTAAAGTTTCTTAAAAGTGAACACTTACAAAACAATTTGTTGTAAACATCCATTTTATCTATATAAGTTGTTGTATTATTTGAAATTTAATTTAAAATTTAAAGCATTAACTTAATAATTTTTCTGAAATATTTTCATAATATTTGAAACTTTTTCAAACATTCATTATCTAAGTTAATACCTGCAAAACGAAGATTGTATCTTTGTTTTTCATTCCGTGTTTTCGGTCATCAAATGGTGACCGTTTTTTTTTAAATCAGTCAGATTCATATCTTATTTTTAATATATATGCTTTTCCAATTTTTTGAGCTCTTTTATCTTTAAATAGGCCATACATACCTTGAACTGTTTCACCTATTAAAACTAATGGAAATCTATTCCGTAAATACAAAGGAACAGCATATTCTTTCCATAAATTCTTTAAAGTTTGCGAATGCACCCTACAATCTGGAGACATTCTCAAACTGCTAACAGGCTTATATTTTATTGTTAGCTTATCATTGTCACCTAAATAAAATATGCAAGCCAAATTATTAACACTCTGTTTGTCTATAGCAGTTACTTGTTGCTTACTTAATATAACTTGATCATTCGACGAATTATTTAGCATTTCTTCTAGTGAAATCTTTACATTTTTCACTGAAAATTGCTCATTGGGTTTAATTTGCAGCAAACAGTTTTCATCTATAAATAATGAAAAATATATAACACCTCTATAAATAGATATAATATCGTCTCCTAGCTTCAAACATGCTTTATTGCCACTTTTTGATTCATCTAAAGCCAAAACTAAAGATAATTGAGCACGACTTAAAACTATTCCACAAATATTCTTAAAAAAATATCTTAATACAGAATATTGTTCTCTAATATTTAGCAATTTCAATTCATCATTTTTTATTCCTGGGGCACCATAAATTGTTACATATAATGAATTTAATAAGGACTCTAAATAACTATCTAATATCATTTTATCAGCACATAAATTTGATACCGTTCTTTCTGTGTTTTTTAATATTTGCGGAAATCTATCTTTTAACAAAGGTGTAATATTATGCCTCAAAAAGTTTCTATCATATGCTGTATCTTTATTTGTGGGATCTGTTACATATGATAAGCATCTTTGAGTACATTCATTCTCAATATCTTTACGACTCAATCGAATTAAAGGGCGAGCTAATATGCCTTTACCGAATTTACGACTAGCAGGCATTACTGCTAAACCGTCAATACCAGCCCCCCTAATAATCGCTAATAATACACTTTCTAATAAATCATCAGCATGATGAGCAGTAAATAAAACACTATTAGCAGTCACATGTTTTTCAAGAGCATTGTATCTAGCAGTTCGTGCATTAGCTTCTACAGAACCGTGAACATCAACATAAACATCTTCTACTACACAATCAATTTTTAATATTTTGCATTCAGAAATACAGAAATCAGCCCAACTATTTGAAATCTCTTGGAGGTGATGGTTAACATAAACAGCTTTAATAGATTTAGCTAGATATTTATATTCTGAAGCTAGTTCTAACAATAATCTTGAATCTGCTCCGCCACTTAATGCAATAATCCAATCTAAATCTTTATAAATCGAAAAATCTACGTCTTTCATATCTGAACACATATAGAATTGATTCCACTAAAAATTAAGTACAAAGTACTTTTAAACAAAATTTAATTCTTAATTTAAATAACTTAAGCCATTCTTCTCAAGAACATATGTATCTAATTCAAATTGCCTTTATTGCATAACCAAATACAATATTATGTTAAATAAATAAAACGGCCCTCATACTCCATGAAATTGAATGTATGAGGGCTAACATTAAAACTTCTTATTATAAGTAATTAAAATACTTAGCAATAACCAAAACTAAGTAAACGCTTATATCGGTTTTCAAGCAATTGATTTTCAGACTGCATCTTTAATTGGTTTAAATCCATAATTAAACGCAACTTTAAATTCTCTGTCATTTTAGCATAATCACGATGAGCTCCACCTAGAGGCTCCTCAACTATACTATCTATAAGATTTAATCCCTTAAGAGCACTCGCAGTAATATTCATTGCATCAGCTGCTAAAGGTGCTTTTTCAGCACTCTTCCAAAGGATAGAAGCACAACCTTCAGGAGAAATAACAGAATAAGTTGCATACTGAAGCATGTTTACTCTATCACCGACGCCAATAGCTAAGGCTCCACCTGAACCGCCCTCACCTATAACAGTACAAATAATAGGTACCTTTAATGCACTCATAACCTTAAGATTTCTTGCTATTGCTTCCGCTTGTCCTCTTTCCTCTGCACCTACTCCTGGATATGCACCTGGAGTATCAATAAAGGTAATAATTGGCATATGAAATCTTTCAGCTGTTTGCATTAAACGTAATGCTTTTCTATAACCTTCAGGTCTTGGCATACCAAAATTTCTAAAAGTTCTTTGCTGAACATCACGCCCTTTTTGGTGACCAATAATCATTACTGACTCACCTTCTAAACGCGCAATTCCACCAACAATAGCACTATCATCGGCATATGCTCTATCACCATGCATTTCTTCAAAATCTGTAAAAATTGCATCAATGTAATCTAAAGTATATGGTCTTAAAGGATGACGGGATAACTGAGATATCTGCCAAGCACCTAAATCTGAAAACAGCTTTTTAGTGAGTTCTTCACTTTTTCTTTCCAGAGAGACTATCTGTTCTGAGAAATCAACGCTGTCACCTATGTTTGAACTAACATGCTTAAGCTCTTCGATATGAGCCAAAAGCTCAGCTATAGGCTGTTCAAATTCAAGGTAATTTATATTCATGTATTAATCCTCACCAAAAACGGCCGATTGAGAAATCTAAATCTAACTATTTTAAACTAAATACTAGGAAATTTCGACAGCTCAAGCTTAATTTTAAAAAAAAATCCTAAATTTCACACAATACAATGTCAGTTTCCATTGTTTAAATAAACAACTAAACTTTACTTAGCATAGTCTACATACACACTTTCGGTACACTTGTATTTAAGTTCATCAATTAGCTCATCTAGTGGTTCCACTGTAAATGCTGATTTGATAATCATAACAGAATCTTTCGTTTGTATAAGCAATTCTACTTGCATATCCCCAGGATATTTATCAATAATGGTTGTCATATTTTTTACAAAATTTCTGTCTTGCAATAAATTATCATTTATAGCTATTCGTAATGCCCGACCTAATTCCATTCTAGCTTCAACAATATTCATCTCATTATTAATATATATTTTGTTGCATTTATTAAAGTTATCATAACCTACACTTCCTGAAACCACCAAAAGCATATCATTCTTTATAATATCTTTATACTTTAGATAATCATCCTTCCATAATTGGAATAATACTTTTCCGGTGTAATCTAAGAGGTAACCTGTTAAATACCTTAAACCACCTTTAGTTACCTTTTCACATAAATTATCAACAATACCAACAACTGTAACCAATTCTTTATCTTCACCATAACTATGTTGAGATGGAGTTAAAGAACCAATATTATTTTTAGCTAAATGTTCTATTTCAGATGAATACCTATCTATCGGATGACCTGTTAAATACAAACCTAAAGTATCAACTTCACCTTTAAGCCATACTTTATCAGAAAATGGTTGTACATCTTCAAATGGAGGATCATTAAAACTTGCAAAAGAATCATCTTCAAACAAATCCAACATTCCCGAACTTCTATTTTTTGTAGACTCAGCAGCTAATAATAAAGCAACATCAAGGGTAGCCATAGTAGAAGCTCTGTTTGGTCCCAAATTATCTAAAGCTCCAGCCCAAACTAATGCTTCCATTACTCTACGATTTATGTATTTACTATCAACTCGTCTACAAAAATCAAATAAATTTTTAAAAGGTCCTGTTTTTCTTGCTGCCATAATTGCACTAACAGGTCCCTCACCAACTCCTTTAATCGCACCAAGACTAAATATTATATGTCCTTCTGAATTAACTACAAAATGAATTTCACCTTGGTTAACATCAGGTGGATTAACTTTTATTCTTAAACGTCTACACTCATTTATATAAATTACAATTTTTTCAGCATTTTCTTTTTCAGCAGTCATCATCGCAGCAAGATATTCAGCAGGAAAATGAGTTTTAAGCCATAGTGTTTCAAAAGCAACGATACCATATGCAGCAGAATGCGATTTATTAAAGCCATAGCCTGCAAACTTCTCTACCTGATCGAATATTTTCATGGCTAGCTCGCCATCAATACCTTTTGCTTCAGCTCCTTTCTTAAAAACACTTCTTTGCTTAGCCATCTCTTCAGGCTTTTTCTTACCCATAGCTCGACGTAATAAATCGGCTCCTCCGAGAGAATAACCAGCTAAAGCTTGAGCTATTTGCATAACTTGTTCTTGGTATACAACTATTCCATATGTAGGCTTAAGAATTGGCTCTAGACATTCATGTTGAAATTCTTCAGATGGATAAGCAACTTTTTCTCTACCATGCTTACGATTAACAAAGTTATCCACCATTCCACAATCAAGAGGACCAGGACGATATAAGGCAACTAACGCAATCATATCTTCAATACAATCTGGTTGCATTTTTCCAATAAGATCACGCATTCCGTTAGATTCAAGTTGGAATACAGCTGTTGTTTCAGTAGATTTAAGCACGTCATAAGATGCTTTATCCGCAAGATCAATTTTGGCGATATTGACTTCTGGTTTTCCTTCTTTCCTCAACCTTGCATTAATCATGTCTAAGGCCCAATCTATAATGGTTAACGTCTTTAAGCCTAAGAAGTCAAATTTAACTAACCCCGCCTCTTCAACGTCATGCTTATCAAATTGAGTTTTAAAATCTTTTCCTAAATAATCACACATTAACGGTGCAAAATCAGAAATAACGGTAGGAGAAATAACCACACCACCAGCATGCTTACCATGTGAGTTCGTCAATCCTTCAAGGCGAAGAGCTATATCAATAACCTCTCTAACCTCTTCATTGGTATCATATTCATTTTTTAAACTTTTATCTTCATTCTCATTTAAAGCTTTGTTAAGTGTAATATCAGGCTTCGTAGGTATCATTTTTGCTATCTTATCACCGAAAGAATAGCTTTTTCCTATTACACGAGATACAGCTTTCACTGAAGCTTTAGCAGCTAATGTACCAAAAGTAATAATTTGAGAAACGGACTGTCGTCCATATGTATCTGCGACGTGTTGAATAACTCTTCCGCGATTATCCATACAGAAGTCAACGTCAAAATCTGGCATAGATACACGTTCTGGATTTAAAAAACGTTCAAATAGCAAATCATATTTTAATGGGTCCAAATCTGTAATTTTAATTGCATAAGCAACTAAAGAACCACAACCTGAACCACGACCAGGTCCAACAGGAACACCATTTTTTTTAGACCATTGAATAAACTCCATCACTATTAAGAAGTAGCCAGGGAAGTCCATCTTTATGATTACAGACAACTCTCTTTCAAGTCGATCTAGGTAAGTAGGCTTCTTTTTATCCCTTTCATCTTTATCAGGATATAAAAATTCTAATCTTTCTTCTAATCCTGTATATGCTTCTGTTCTCAAATAATCAGCGGGACTTAGGTTACCTGTTGGAAATTTTGGTAAATAGTTTGCTCCTATATGTAAATGAACAGTACATCTTTTTGCAATTTCAACAGAATTCTCTAATGCTTCAGGAATATCACTAAACAGAGACTCCATCTCCGCCTCAGTTTTCATATACATTTGATCGGTATAAGGATGAATCCACTTTTTGTCGTCAATTGTTACTTTGTCTTGAATTGCAACTCTTATTCTGTGAACCTCATAGTCATCTTGCTTTGCAAAAACTACTTTATTAGTGGCTACTACAGGAAGATCTCTCTTAACAGCTAATTTTAAAGCTTCAGCAATATATTTATTTTCATTTGGTTGACCTAATCTACTTAGCTCAAAATAATATCTATTAGGAAAATTTTTTTGGTAAAAATCCAATCTTTCTTCAGCTAAATCTAGTCTATCACTAATGATATATTTACCTACATCTCCATTTATACCACCAGATAAAACAATTACACCTTCAGAATATTTATCAAGCCATGACAATCTAACACATGTATGATAATAAATATCTCCTTGACGCCATGCATTTGATTGCAACTCAACAATGTTTCTATAGCCCATGTCGTTTAATGCTAGCAACGTCAATTCAAAATATTCATAATTAATGTTATTTTTTAAAGTATCATCGAGAACACACAACTCAATACCAAAAACAGGCTTCATGCCACATGATTCTGTATTTTCTAGAAGTTTAATGGTATTACATTGATTCATAAAATCTGTAATAGCAATAGCTGCCATGTTTTTTGCTTTTGCAGTCTTAACAACACCAGCAACATCAAGAAGTCCATCCCTAATTGAATAATCAGAATGAACATGTAAATGCACAAATTTTGGTTCTGTCATTTTTACTCAGCCTTCAATAAACTTTTAACAGGTCCATAAGTTTTTCTATAACAATCAAGTATTCCAAATTTTTTAATTGCTTCCAAATGAGCAACTGTAGGATAACCTTTATGAGAAGCAAAACCATATTGTGGATATTGTCTATCTAATTCATATAATTGTCTATCCCGAGTAACCTTAGCTAAAATTGAAGCAGCACTAATCTCCTTTACTCGTGCATCACCTTTAACAACTGCAATAGCCGGAATAGTCAAATTTTTAGGAGTTTTATTCCCATCAACTAACACCATATCTGGCTGAATATTTAAGGCTTGAATAGCTCTAGTCATAGCAAGCATTGATGCCCATAATATGTTTAATTCATCAATTTCATTTGGTGATGCTTCACCTATTCCATAAGCTAAAGAATGTTCTTTAATTTGTTCAAAAAGAAGTTCTCTTTTCTTTTCAGATAATTTTTTAGAGTCAGCTAATCCATTTATTTCAAAATTCGGATCTAAAATAACCGCTGCTGCTACAACATTACCTACAAGAGGACCTCTACCAGCTTCATCAGTACCAGCATATAAAAAATTTGGTGTAGAAACAGGATAAACGAAAGGTTCGTATATAACAGACATAAAAAATCCTAAAAAATTAAATTATTTTGCTTCAGTAGAAGAAAGAGAAGCTTGAATTTGAGCGTATTTATCAGATATAACTTTCATTACAGCATCTGCTGCTAAATCGTCTGAATTAATACTCATTTCGTGGTGAATTTTGGTAAATTCGCGAATTTGTTGGCGGTTTTCAGTTGTAAAGATCTTTACTATTTCATCACGAATATTCTGAGGTGTACAATTATCTTGAATTAATTCAGGAACAATTTTTTTACCACATAAAAGGTTTGGCAACGAAAAAGAATCAACCTTTAATAATTTTTTTCCTATAGCAGCTGTTATTTGACTTACTATATAACAGACAACCATTCTCTTATTTAAAAGCATTGCCTCTAAAGTTGCAGTACCTGAAGCAATAATAACAGCATTAGACGCAGCCATAACATCCTGAGCTCTACCTATCCATATTATTAAAGGAATATTAGGAGCATGTTTCTGCCACAATTTACTAATTAGTTCTGCTTTTGGCTTACTTGTAGCTGCACATATAAAACGTACAACAGGAAATGTTTTTACAAGACTATAAGCAGCTTCGGCAAATTCAGGAGTTAAAAAATTAATCTCTGCTGTCCTACTTCCAGGCATAATAGCAACAACTTGATTACTCTTTAACGCTTCATTAGAAAATCCTAAGCTTATTCTAGCTGCCATTATAGGAACATCGATAGGTATTTCTCTTGCTAGTCTATGACCAACATAAGTACATGGAGTAGAGTGCTTATCATAAAATTCCTTCTCAAATGGTAATATTGATAAAACCATATCAACTGAAGCCTTGATTTTATGAATTCTACCTTGACGCCAAGCCCATACAGATGGACTGACATAATGAACCGTGGGAATATTACATTCTTTTAATTTTTTTTCAACTGTCAAATTAAAATCAGGAGCATCAATGCCAACATATACATCTGGATTAAGCTCTAACATTTTTTTTATCAAAGTTTTGCGTATTTTTAAGATTCTAAATAAAGATCTTAATACCTCACCAATCCCCATTACAGCCAACTCTTCCATATCAAAAAGTTGACCTTCAGAACCAGCTACTGCTCGCATTTTTGGACCAAATATTCCAACAAACTTAGCTTTAGAATCTCTTTGCAATATTGCCTGCATCAATCCTTCACCTAGGGTATCCCCAGATGATTCACAGGCAACAAATGCATAAATATGACTTAAGCATACAGAAGGCATTTATCTGCAGATTCCTCTACCGCTTTCTTTTAGAAAATCAATCAACATCTGAATTGACGATTCCTGCTGCGCCAAAGGCATAAGCTTTTCAATCGCTTCCTCAATAGTATTGCCTTCCTTATAAATAATCATGTAAGCATGACGAATTAAAGTAATAGCTTCTACTGAGAAACCTCTACGTTTTAAGCCTTCTTTGTTGATACCAAAAGGTTTCGCATAATGTCCAGCAGCCATTACAAATGGAGGAACATCTTGGTTTAGTGCTGCCATACCTGCAATAAAAGCATGATCACCTACACGGCCAAATTGATGAATTGCAGCTAAACCACCAAAGATCACCCAATTACCAATATGAACATGTCCTGCCAAAGTTGCATTATTGGCAAATATACAATCATCACCAACCATACAATCATGAGCAATATGCACATTTACCATTAATAAATTTCTACTTCCAACCTTGGTCAAACATTGATCCTGAGCTGTACCTCTATGCAATGTACAATGCTCTCTTATTACATTATCATCACCAACTTCTAAAAAAGTTCTTTCAGCATCATATTTTTTATCTTGGCAATCTTCACCAAGAGTTGCAAATTGAAAAATTTTATTGCGGCAACCAATCTTTGTTGGTCCTTTTAGTACGCAATGAGAGGCAACCGTAGTATCTGCACCGATTTCAACTTCTTCACCAACGATAGTCCATGGTCCTATAACAACATTAGGACCGATTATAGCATCCGGACTTACAATCGCAGTAGGATGAATAACTGCACTTTTATCTATCATTTTTCCTCTCCTATTTGCGAATTATTAGCTATTACGCTTTGCACACATAAGATCTGCAGAGCAAACAACTTCGCCATCTACAGATGCAACACCTGTAAATTTAGCTATACCACGCCTTTCTTTTAAATATTCAACATCTAAAATTAACTGATCACCAGGAACAACAGGACGCTTAAAACGAGCATTATCAATAGAAGCAAAATAATACAATTCACCAGGTTGAGGCTTACCTACCATTGTAAAGGCAAGAATACCTGTTGCTTGAGCCATTGCTTCAAGAATTAACACTCCTGGCAAAACAGGCTTGCCTGGGAAATGTCCCTGAAAAAAAGGTTCATTAAAGCTAATATTCTTTAAACCCTTTAAAACTTTACGTTCTTCAGAAATTTCATAGCTTAACACCCTATCAACTAAAAGAAAAGGAAAGCGATGCGGTAAAAGTTCTAAAATTTTTTGAATATCTAGTTCACTATTTGAATTGCTCAATCATTTATTCCTTATTTTTTTCACTTGTCACTAAAGCTTCAACCTTACTCAAACGATTGTTAATTTTTTCAATCTGATATAGTCGAGCTACTGTTCTTAACCATGAACCAGCCTTCATAACAGGTAAATAAGAGAAGTATTTACCTGGTTCAGTAATACTACTATCAACCTGTCCTAAGACTTGTACACCATCACAAACTTTTATATGACCATTGAACACAGACGTACCGCCTATAATGCAATACCTACCTATATCCACGCTGCCAGCAAACACAGTACCACCAGCAATTGCAGTACCAGTTCCGATCTTATCATTATGTGCAACTTGGACTTGATTGTCTATTATAACATTATCAGATATAACTGTGTCATCTATTGCACCACGATCTATTGTCGTTGATGCACCTATTTCAACATGATTACCGATAACAACCCTACCGAGCTGTGGGATTTTAACCCATATACCCTTTTCATTAGCATAGCCAAATCCATCAGAACCAATCACAGCACCTGACTGAAATAAACAGTCATCTCCAATTATACACTCATGATAAATTGTAACGTTAGCCCATAACTTAGTTCTTTGACCTATAACAGCATTCTTTCCAATAAAACATCCTGCACCAATTTGAGCATTTGCACAAATTCTTGCACCTGACTCTATTACAGCATTAGCTCCAATAGACACACCATCTTCAATAATGGCTAAAGGATCGATGACTGCAGTTTTATGAATACCATCTGAACTACGTGGTGTTGTATCAAAAATCTGAGCTACTTTTGCAAAACCGACATACGGATCAGCTAAAACAAGAAAACTAGTTTTTACTCCATCAATAACATCTGTAGCTTTAACAATAACAGCACCGGCTTGTGTAGTAGAAAGATATTGGTGCATTTTTTTATCAGACAAAAAACTTATGTCATGTTCATTAGCTGTACTTAAATTAGCTACTCGTGTAATTTCAATGTCGGAATTACCAATTACAGTACCACCTAGCCTCTCAGCAATTTCTTTTAAAAGCATCAACATCTTCCTCTCAGTTTATAAGCGTATTACTTAGTTTTTGCTACAAGCGCAACAACTTCTTCTGAAATATCTAATGACTCATCACCTAAATAAGCAAGCGCATCAGCTTTGATAACAATAGTTAAACCCTTTTGCTTAGCAACTGTCTGAATAGCACCTTCAACCTTTTTAAAGATTTCCTGCTGTTCTTTACCCATAGCCTTTTGCTGTTCTTCTCTATATTCACTAACCTTTACTTGTAATTCAGTTTGAAGCAATTGCATTTCACGTTGCTTCTTTACCCTTACTTCTGCAGATAATGATTGATCAGCTAAAGATTTTTCTAAAGCCTGACCTTCATTCTGAATTTTCATTAAGGCTTTTTCCTTTGACTCTAAAGCTTTTTGAACTTTTGCTTGTGCTGCCTTAGTCTGAGGAATTTGATTAATTACATAACCAACATTAATTGTACCAATTTTTTGCTCAGCAGCTTGAGCTGCCATAGCACTAAACATTAGCGAAACTGAAATTACAACTGCAGATAAAAACTTAAACATTAACTTCTCCAAAGGTTTTATTCAAAACCTACACAACAATTAAAGACTAGATAATTTATATAATTATACACATCTTTACACTTAATAATCTTCTATACCTTAGAAGGTTCTACCTAAACTAAATGAGAAAAATTCGGTTCTATCACCATCTTTCTTTTTAAGAGGTCTAGCTAGAGTAAAACCTATTGGACCCATTGGCGAAATCCATTGCAATGTTACACCACCAGATACACGATATTCTTTAATGTCAGAATAATCATAAATATATTCACAATTACTTATACAAGTCTGGTAACGATCTTTATCGAAACTCGTATCCCATAAAGAACCAGCATCTAAGAATAACGAAGTACGCAACTGGTTCTCATAACCTTCAGTTGCAAATGGTGTTGGGACAATTAATTGCAAACTTGCAGCTACTATAGCGTTACCACCAAAGGAATTCTTAGTTGCCATTATACTTCTATTTCCAAGATAATTGGTTGCATATAATGCTCTAGGTCCTACAGAATTGTATTTAAATCCTCTCAACCATTCATCGCCACCTAAATAATAATTTTCAAAGAATGGCAAAACTTGATCAAAGCCTTTATTTGTTCCATAACCATTACCATAACCAGCCTTAGCTCGGAAATTAACAATAAATTTTCTTTCCTTGTCTATAGGTAAAAAGTGAGTGGTATCTGCAATAGCCTTGTAAAATTGTGTATCAGATCCAGGTACTGAAATATTAAATGAAGCAACTTGCTTATTACCATCAGTCGGTAAAACGGCTTTATCTAAATAATTTCTAACGTATCTTATACCTGCCTTATAGTTTTGAAATGTCACTTCACCAGATTTACGGGAATCAGCTGCATATATATCCCAGAATTTTTGTACTTGAATATATGCATTTGTTTGAGACAATTTATTATGTTCATAGGTTAAACCATAACTAATAAAATTATGTTCATCTAATGGATAACCTAAGCTTATATTTAAACCATATTTTGTATTGGTATAATCAACTATATTTGCGTCTCCGGCTTGAAAGTCCTCGTAAAAAATACTTCCACCGAGACTAATACCATCTATAGTAAAATATGGTTCGTTATAACTTAATTCTATTTTGCGATCATACTTATTAGTATTAACTGCAATACTTGCTTTACCACCATATCCTAAAAAGTTATCTTGTGAAATTTCGCCATTAAGAGTTATACCTGACTCTGTACCGTAACCTACACCGGCCTTGATAGAGCCAGTAGGTCTTTCTTTTACATTGGCAACAACTTCAACGGTATCTGTTTCTGGGCCGACTTTTTTAGGCTCAACATCTACTTTTTCAAAGAAACCCAATTGATCTAAACGTCTTTTAGATGTGCTAATTGCATCATTAGATAGCCAAGTACCATCCATTTGACGAATTTCTCGTCTAACTACTTCATCAGTAGTTATGGTATTTCCAACAATCTTTACATCTGTAACATAAATACGAGAACCAGGTTCAACATTAAAATTTAAAGAAACAATTTTGTTTTCATCATCTATTATTGGATAAGCCCTTACTTTTGTATAAGCATAACCAAATTTTCCCATATAATTAGTCAATATTTCTTCAGTATGACTAACCTTTGCCGCATTATAAATATCACCTTTTTCTAATGGTATTAAAGCTTCCATTTCAGATTTGTGACCAAAGGTTTCACCTATAATTTGAAACTTATCAAGAGTATATTGATCGCCTTCAGAAATCGCAATACTCAAATAAATACTCTTGCGATCAGGTGTTACTTCAACTCTAGTATTCTTTACATTAAAACGAACAAAACCTCTGTTCATATAATAAGAACGTAGAGTCTCTAAATCACCATTAAACTTTTGACTTTGAAACTCACGGCTAGCAATAAAATTCCACCAAGGTACATGGTCTCTTAATTCAAATTGTGCTAACAATTTTTCTTCAGGGAAAGTTGTATTTCCGACTATATTAATTTGATCAATTTTAGCCTTTACACCTTCTACAAAATTGAATTTAACATCAACTCTGTTTCTAGGCAAATAAACAAGTATGGTATTAACTTTAGCTTGATATCTTCCCATTCCATTATAGTAATCCTCAAGAGAACCTTCTAGCTCCTTAAGTTTCATAACATTAAGAGTTTCACCATTTTTAACACCTTGAGCTTTTATAATTTCATCAAGTTGCTCTTCTTTAATAGCATCATTGCCTGCATAAGAAACACTAACAATAGTTGGTCTTTCTTTTACATCAATTACAAGCGTTCCATTATCGGTTATAGAAGCAGAAACATCATCAAAGTTTTGACTATCGAAAACTTTCTTTATAGCCGCAGAAATATCGCTCTTTGTTACATCATCCCCAACTTGAATTGGTAATGATAAAAGTACCGCACCTTTTGTTACACGGTAAAGACCTTTTACCCTAATATCATTCACATGCATTAGTGTAGCGTCTTCAGCATGTGAAGCAATAGGGAACACACTTGCTCCCATTGCTAATAAGCCTAGTGTAATTCTTAAATATAGTGAATTCATCATGTTAAATTATTCTTTATTGTATTACCAAAGGTAGTATAAATCGTTATATATTGCTAAAGCCATCAATGCTACTAATAGAATTACCCCTATTAATAACAGCATATTCATAATTTTAGGTGATAAAGCTTTACCAGTTACACCTTCAATGACATAAAAAAGTAAATGTGAACCATCAAGGCAAGGAATAGGTATTAAGTTTAGAACTCCTAAATTAACACTTATTAAAGCTATAAAGCTCAAATAAATCAAAACACCTAATTCAGCAGTCTTGCCTGCTCCTTGTGCAATACCAATTGGACCTGAAATATTTTTATGTGAAATATCACCTGTTATAAATTTATAAATAAATTTAACAGTAACAACGCTCATATCTACAGTCTTTTTTGCACCATAGTATATTGATTCAATCAGTGAATATTCTTTAGTAAAGAATAGCTCATCAATTTTATTAACTCGAGGTGCTATTCCTGCATAACCAAATTCTTGACCATCTTTATCTTTAACAATACTAGGTATTAAATCCAAAGGGAATTTTATGTCATCCCTTGATACAACAATCGTAATAGATTGATTACCATGAGTTTTTATAAATTTAGTAAAATCTTCCCAATTAGAATAAGGTTTGCCATCATAGCTTATGATTTTATCACCTTCTCTTAATCCTGCTCTAACTGCAACTGAATTTTTTTCAACGAAACCTATTTCTGGTAGCAAATCAACGCGAAGAGGTTCAAATCCCAAAACTTTAAACACTTCATGATTTTTTGGATCTAAATCCCAATTATTAATTGGCAACTTAACAAGTCGTGATTCGTCTTTACCAATATTGCTAGCAACAGTAATATCAATTAAATCTTCACCAATATGACTTAAAAGTTCATACATTGAATCTTCCCAATCTGTCACAGCTGTTCCATTTACAGCCTTAATAAGATCTCGAGTTTGAAGACCTGCTGTTGCCGCTGGTGAATTTGGGAAAACTTTAATTGCAGGTTTTAAATCATCAATTCCAGCACAAAATATTACTGAATATAAAACCCAAGCCAATAAAAAATTACAAAGAGGGCCAGCAAAGACAATTAAAAACTTCTGCCATATTTTTTTAGCAGAAAAAGCCATATCTATTTTTGCAGGATCTATTGCAGAAACGCCATCATTTTCAGCCTTTTCACCATACATCTTAACATACCCACCTAGAGGTATTAAAGATAATGAATATTCAGTCCCCTTCTTATCATGAACAGAACATATTACAGGCCCAAAACCTAATGAAAATCTTTCAACATAAACTCCACAAAGTCTTGCCATAAAAAAATGACCAGCTTCATGAATTGCAATAAGAATGAATAAAGCTAAAAGAAAATAAAAAATATTTGTTAGAATATCCATCAAATCACCTAAATAAATGAAATTTCGTTAAAAGCTTTCGCCCTAGCTTGTACATCTACATTTAATATTGATTCCAAATCAGAATCATTTGCTAAAACAAACTGCTCTGCGACTTTAGCACAAATTTTGTATATATCCGTAAATTTTATCCGTTTTTCTAAAAAAGCGCCAACAGCAACTTCATTTGCTGCATTAACAGCTGTAGTCATTGCTTGAGATGTAGAACATGCCTCAATTGCCAATTTCAAACACGGATATCGATCAAAATCTGGTTCTATAAACGTTAATGAATTCATTGCAAAAAAATCTAATTTATTTGCACCACTTTCAATTCGATTTGGCCAAGCCATAGCTCTTGCTATTGGTGTCCGCATATCTGGAACACCTAGTTGTGCAAGAACAGAACCATCATTATATTGAACCATGGAATGTACCACTGACTGCGGATGAACAATCACCTGAATATCTGTAGGTTTAGCATTAAAAAGCCATTTAGCTTCAATAAACTCTAAACCTTTATTCATCATGGTTGCACTATCTACTGTAATCTTGCGTCCCATATTCCAATTTGGATGTTTTGTAGCTTCTTCAACAGTAACATTTTCTAAATCTGCTACTGGTCTTTCCCTAAAAGGACCACCAGAACCAGTAAGTAAAATTTTTGTAATTCCAGCTTTTGCTAAATCACATCTACCAATTCTAGTTTGCTCACTTTGAGGTAAACATTGAAAAATTGCATTATGCTCACTATCAACAGGGATAATGCTAGCCTTATATCTTCTAGCTGCATCAATAAAAATATTGCCGCTCATAACTAAAGATTCTTTATTAGCTAAGTAGATTGTTTTGCCCTGTGATATTGCTGCTAATGTTGGCTTTAACCCAGCTGCACCTACTATTGCTGACATAACACTATCACAATCTTCACTAGCTGCAACAGCACATACTGCCTCAGCTCCAAATAGCACTTCAGTATGACGTCTCTCAAAAGATACTAATTCTTTTAAATCTTTATAAGCATCATAATCAGTCATTACAACTACGGTTGGGTTAAACTCTCGAATAATCTCTGCCATTGCAACTACATTTTTATTTGCTGTTGCAGCGTACAATGTGTACTTATCTTTGTTTCTACGAATTACGTCAATAGTGCTTGATCCTATAGATCCTGTTGCACCTAAAACTGTAATTTTATTCATTAGCCGACCTTTTTCATTTTTAAATTTTATATTCTAACTTCTAATTTACTGCAAATATTGTATTAAACATTAATCAAGCAAATTAAGATATTAAACATCACATTAACTATACTACACTAGTTACATTAATAAGGAATAAACAACTACAAAAACAGGTAATGCTGCAGATAATGAATCTATACGATCAAGCATTCCCCCATGTCCCGGAAATATTATTCCAGAATCTTTTATACCTGATTCTCTTTTAAACAAGCTTTCTGCTAAATCCCCAAATACAGATATAATAATTGTAGCTAATGCAGCTATACTTAATGCAAATAAATTAACATTGTATCCTACAGAATGAAATTTAGAACCAAAACCGCCTAATAAGTAAATTATAACAAAAGCTACCATTGCTAAAATAATTCCGCCACATAAGCCTTCAATTGTTTTATTTGGACTTACATTTGGACTCATTTTATGCTTACCAAAAGCTTTACCTGTAAAATAAGCGCCACTGTCAGTACACCAAACCAATGCCATAACAGATAAAACTACAAACGCACCAGTTGTAGCGCTATTAAAATTATTAATATCGAAATTGTAAAATTGTACACGTAAGAATAATAAGGAAAAATAAAAAGGAATTAATGTCAAATAACCTGCTAAGGCCTTTACAAGTTTTGAACTTATAAAATTCCTACTTCTCGGATAAAAGACAACTAATAATGAAGCTATAACCCACCATACTGCCCCTGCAGTCATTACGTTATATATTACAGGATGTGCAACTTCATATATATTTTGAAAAGCTAAGCCATGTGCTTCATAATCTGCTTCTAACTTTAACAATAAATCAGGGGAAAAACTACCACTTAAACTTAACAGTGCCGCAATAGCACACACTGACATAGCATAGACAGCTTTATTAAAAAAAGATAATTTTTTGCTAACAACTTTTCCATTCATTGAGATGCTTCTATCTGAAAACACAAATTGAGCAAACTCATAACCACCAACTAGTAAAACTAGCATCGATCCTGCAATAAAAAAATGATAATTAGCCACAAAAAGCCACAGCAAGGCAATTATAATTAGAATAATGCCTGTAATAATACGCTGCTTCATATAAAATAAAACCCTAACCTATCTACTCTGTCGAATTTGTTCGCCAGTACAACCAAATCTTCGCTCTCGTTTTAAAAAATAATCTAATGCTTCAGCAAAGACTTCTTTTGAAAAATCCGGCCACAATACATCACTTATAAATATCTCACTGTATGCTAATTGCCACAGTAAGAAATTACTAATTCTTCGCTCACCACCTGTCCTAATAAGTAAATCTACATCTTCACTTTCAGATAAGTTTTCTTTAATAAGATCTTGACTGATCATCTGAGCTTTTATATTACCATTATTTGCTTCAATAATCTTCTGTATAGAATTTACAATATCCCAGCGACCACCATAATTAACAGCAATATTTAATATTAAACCTGAATTGCTAGCAGTTAATTCAATAGCTGAATTAATACTATTTCGCAGTTTTTCAGAAAACCTTGTTATATCACCAATAACACGTAATTTAATATTATTTTTATGGAGATTCTTTACCTCATTAGACAAAGCCCAAGTAAAAAGTTCCATCAAACCTGTCACTTCAGCTTCCGGTCTCTGCCAATTTTCAGAAGAAAAGGCAAAAAGTGTCAATCGCTTAATGCCTTTACTTACAGCAAAAGATACGGATTCTCTCACAGCATTAACACCAGCTCTATGTCCTAAAAGGCGAATTTTACCCTGTTTCTTAGCCCATCTACCATTACCATCCATAATAATGGCGACGTGTTGAGGCAATTGATTAACTTCGCATTTTGAAGAAATTGTCATCACTGATTTTCCTGTGGAGTAATTGTTCGAAATTAAATTTCCATTAATTCCTTTTCTTTCGCTGCTAAATGTTCTTCAGCAGACTTAATAAAACTATCAGTAAGTTTCTGAATATCATCCTGAGCTCTTCTATCATCATCCTCAGAAATTTCTTTATCTTTCAATAAAACTTTTACTTCTGCGTTGGCATCTCTACGTAAATTACGAATCTGAACCTTACTCTGTTCAACTTCAGCACGAACTACCTTGATCAATTCCTTTCTACGTTCTTCTGTTAATGGAGGAAGTGGTACACGAATTGAAGTACCAGCAGATACAGGATTTAAACCTAAACCGCTATTAATTATAGCTTTCTCAACTGCCTGTGCAGAATTTCTATCAAACACAGTAACAACTAATGATCGTGCGTCTTCAACATTTACCTGAGCAACCTGACGTAAAGGAGTCATTGTACCGTAGTAATCAACCATAACACCATCAAGGATTGCAGGCTGAGCACGACCTGTACGAATTTTAGAAAGTTGACTCTTAAGAGCGTCAACCGCCTTGTTCATTTTTTCTTTTACAGAAGCTTTAATATCATTAACCATAACATCCACCTTGCGCAAAACGCCTTAAAAACAAATTATTTAATTAAAGTACCTTCATCTTCTCCGCGTATAACGCGCAAAAGAGCACCAGGCTTATTCATATTAAACACTTTTATTGGTAAACCATGATCTCTTGCTAAAATAAAAGCAGAAAGATCCATGACTTTTAATTCCTTTTCCACAACCTGTTGATAAGACAATTCATGGAATAAAGTAGCTGAAGGGTCCTTCATAGGATCTGCACTAAAAACGCCATCAACTTTTGTACCTTTAATTACAACATCAGCTTCAATTTCTATACCGCGCAAACAAGCAGCACTATCAGTTGTAAAGAAAGGATTACCTGTACCAGCTGATAAAATCACAACCCTACCAGCCTTTAAATCGTGAATTGCATCTGTCCATGAATAAGGGGAACAAACACCTTGCATTGGTATTGCAGACATAAGTGTTGCAGTCACGCCATTTCTATATAATGCATCGCGCATTGCAAGACCATTCATAACTGTTGCAAGCATACCCATATGATCACCTACAACACGATTCATTCCTGCTTGAGCAAGTTTAGCACCACGGAATATATTACCACCGCCTATTACTAAACCAACTTCGACACCTAAATCTACGATTTCTTTAATTTCGGAAGCCATTCTTGAAAGGACATCAGGATCAATACCGAAACTTTCCTTTCCCTCTAATGCTTCCCCACTTAATTTCAGCAAGATACGCTTAAATGCTGTTTCTTTACTCATATCACTTTCCACTGTAGCTTGATATCAAATCACAACCACATATAAATAAACAAAAAAGTCGCATTATTATAATATATCTTAATAAATTTAGCTAAAATTGAATACGTATTTAAGCACTTTGCTCAACTTTTATTTATTACAAACAACAAAATAAAGCTAAGAATAGCTAACATTGCTTGATATCTAAGTATTATTAGAGCTTTTTATATTTTCCTGCGTTTAAATTAAATCTTTCTTAAGACAGTTTATTCTTAATTTTAGTTCACTATAATTTTTAATATTTAATTGAAATAAATACTTTTTAAAAAAGTTTTCTACAAAAAAACATTAATGAATAGATTGGCTTTTTACCACCAATATAAAAAGAAATAGGCGAATTTTATAAAAATCCGCCTATTTTATGAATTTTTTAAAACTACTTCTGAGCAGCAGCAACCTGAGCAGCAACTTCTGTTGCAAAATCTACAACTTGCTTTTCAATTCCTTCACCTACAACCATGCGAATGAAAGATTTCGCTGTAGCACCTTTACTCTTTAATAAAGCACCAACAGTGATTTCAGGATCCTTAACGAAACCTTGACATACTAATGAAATTTCACCAGTATACTTAGCCATACGACCGTTAATCATCTTTTCGATAATTTCCTTTGGCTTTGGCTTAGCAGCTTCTTCATTTTCTTTCATAGCAATGTCGATCTGAACCTGACGTTCATGTTCAACTTTATCAGCAGGAACATCTTCAGGATTAACATATAATGGTGAACAACCACAAATATGCATAGCAACATCTTTAGATAGCTGTGCATCGCCACCTTCAATATCAGCTAACACGCCAATACGCTTATTGCCATGAATGTATAAACCGATGTTGCTACCAGTCATTGCAGAAATTCTACGAATACTCATGTTTTCGCCGATCTTAGCAATTAAATTGTTAAGAGTTACTTCAACAGTTTCCGTACTATCGGTATACTGTAAAGCCTTCAATGCTTCAACGTCAGTTACATTGTTATCTAAAGCAATTTTAGCTACGTTCTGACAGAAAGCATTGAAACTAGCATCTTTAGCTACGAAGTCAGTTTCACAATTTACTTCTACGATTAAAGCCTTACCGTCGGCAACAGCAGATGCAATAACACCTTCAGCAGTTACACGGCCGGCTTTTTTAGCAGCCTTTGCTTGACCATTCTTACGCATATTATCAATTGCAAGCTCGATGTCACCATTTGCTTCAACAAGAGCCTTTTTACAATCCATCATACCGGCACCGGTACGTTCACGTAATTCTTTTACTAGGGCAGCAGTAATATTTGCCATTTAAAAATCCTTTAATTGAGAGGGAGTAAATCGGGAGCAAGCTCCCGATTGCTTTGAGCTTATATTGCAGATTATTCAGCTACTGGTTCAGCAGGAACTTCTTGCACTTGAGCAGTTGTAACTGATTCACGAGCATCGTTTACAGTACCAGCTACAGTATTTAAATAAAGGCTGATAGCACGAATAGCATCATCATTACCTGGAACAACGTAATCTACGTTATCTGGGCATGAATTAGTATCAACAATAGCAACAACTGGAATACCAAGATTGTTAGCTTCTTTGATAGCGATGTGTTCAACTTCAGCATCAATTACGAATACTACATCAGGTAATGAACCCATGTCCTTGATACCACCAAAGCTCTTTTCGAGTTTTGCCATATCACGAGTACGAACGAGAGCTTCTTTCTTAGTAAGCTTATCAAAAGTACCATCAGTAGACTGAGTTTCAAGTTCCTTGAAACGCTTGATAGACTGCTTAACAGTCTTCCAGTTAGTAAGCATACCACCTAACCAACGATGGTTAACATAGTACTGACCACAGCTTAAAGCAGCAGCCTTAACTTGTTCACTTGCAGCACGCTTAGTACCAACGAAAAGAACCTTACCCTTATGAGCAACTGTGTTACCGATAAAGTTTAATGCATCATCAAAACATGCAACAGTCTTTTCAAGGTTGATAATATGAACACCATTACGAGCACCATAAATATACTGCTTCATCTTTGGGTTCCAATAACGAGTCTGGTGACCAAAATGAACACCAGCATCTAGCATTTCACGCATAGAAACGTTTGACATATAATTTCCTCATGGGGTTAAGCCTCCACTGAACAGGAACACAGACCTCACGGCACCCCAGTGATTCCCTTGTCATCCAGTGTGTGTTTTAGAAAAATAACAAATCTGATTAACCAGATACTTATCAAACAAATATATTGCTCAAAAAGTGCGCAGATTATACACGTAAAAGGCCTTTTATTCAATATTTAATTAAATTTTAGTTATTTTTTTATTGTGTTTTTATGTAATTCACAATGTATTTTTTATACATTATATTTTTACTACTTACGAGCACTAAAAATGAACATTTTGCACCAATATGGAAAATATTTTACATTTTTGCACCAATATAAATTTATTATAATTAAACACTAACTAATAATATTTTTCATTTGTTTATTAGCTGTCTTTACTTAAAGTACGGTGTTATTAGTGTTATAATAAGGCGTTTTATTAATATATTTTAAGGCAACAAAAATTGATGAATATTTCAATAAAAAATACAGAACAAATTGAAAAAATGCGTATTGCAGGGAAACTTGCTGCTGAAGTTTTAGAGATGATTACACCTTATGTAAAGGCTGGCATTACAACTCTAGAACTAGACAATATTATGCTAGACTACATTGAGAATACCCAACACGCAATATCAGCTTGTTTAGGCTACCAAGGTTACCCAAAAGCAACTTGTATTTCCGTTAATGAAGTTGTTTGTCATGGTATACCAGGAATGCATAAATTACACAATGGAGACATTGTAAATATTGATGTTACGGTAATCAAAGATGGTTTTCATGGCGATACTAACATGATGTATGTTGTTGGAAATACAACACCAAGAAATCTACAATTAATAAAGTGTGCTCAAGATTCAATGTACGCCGCCATACGTGCTGTTGGCCCAGGTAAAAATCTCACAATTGTTGGTAATTCTATAGCAAAAGTTGTGGACAAAACAGGTTTCTCTATAGTTAAAGATTACTGTGGCCATGGTATTGGTGAAGGATTCCATGAAGACCCTCAGGTTCTACACTATCCAAACCGCTACAGCATTCTTCTTGAACCAGGCATGACATTTACCATAGAACCAATGATCAATGCCGGAACATACAAATGCAAGGTTAATCAAAAGGACGGTTGGACTGTTACTACAGCAGATAAACAACCTTCGGCACAGTTTGAGCATACAATTCTTATTACCGAGGATGGATGCGAAGTTTTAACCCTTCGTTCTGATGAAAAGCTAGAAAGATATATACACAATAAATAGCTTATTTTGGAAAGTAACAAATGACTCTAGATGCTAAATTCTATATTCCAGAGGAATGTATAGATATGACAAATGGGCGTAATGCAATTAATGCCCAACTTGAAGACATGATTAAGGATTTTCAGCGAGGAGTCTCTGTCAATGAGCTTGTGTGTGCACGCACAGAATTTATTGATGAATTATTGCTAAAATTATGGGAGCAATTTAATTTTAAAAAATTCCCTAATTTAGCCCTAGTAGCTGTTGGAGGATATGGTCGTGCGGATCTGCAACCACATTCTGACATTGATATATTATTTGTAAATGATGGACAACTACCTGAAGAATTAAATAACATAATTCCAAATTTTACTAGCTTAGTATGGGATCTAAAACTCGATTTAGGTCAATCCGTACGAACTCTTGAAGAATGCATCACAGAAGGTAAGAAAGATGTAACTATTGCAACTAATCTTATTGAAGCAAGGTTTATAGTTGGAAATCAAAACACTTTTGCTAAACTAACAAAAGCAGTAAATTCTGATGAATTTTGGCCTAGTGATGTTTTCTATCAAGCAAAACTTCAAGAGCAAAATGACAGACATCATTCCTACAAAGATACAGTGTATATGCTAGAACCTGATATTAAGAATAACCCAGGTGGATTAAGGGATATACAAACAATACTTTGGATTGCTCATAAAAAACTAGGAATTACTACTCTAAAAGAAATGCTGACACATAATTTACTAACAAGATTAGAATATTATGAATTGCAAGAATGTCAGGATTTTTTATGGAGAATTCGCTTCGCTTTGCACATTTCAATTAATAAACCTGATAACCGACTTACTTTTGATAGACAACAAAAAGTTGCGAACCTATTAGGCTATTTAGGTGAAGGCAACACACCTGTTGAAACACTCATGCGTAGATTTTACCAAACTATGCATAGAGTCAGAGAATTAAATGAAATTGTGATGCAATTATTGGAAGAAGCCATTCACCCTAATAAAATTAAAAATGGTGTGATGTTTAACTCCCACTTTATTATACGTGGTTCACTTATTGATGTAGTAGATCCTGAACTTTTTATTAAAGAACCACAAACTATATTAGAACTTTTTTTAATATTAACAGAACAAACACAGCTCACAGGTATTTATGTTCAATGCATTAGGTTATTGCGAAATGCTCGACGAAGCATTAACTATTATTTAGATGAAAAAATAGAATGCAGGGAAATATTTAAAAAACTTATTAAAAATCCACGTGCGTTATCTGTTGCATTACCTACAATGCATGAACACCATATTATCGCTTTATATATGCCGCATTGGCAGGAAATCATCGGACTTATGCAATTTGATATGTTCCATACCTACACCGTAGATGAACATACAATGAGAGTTTTAAAAAACATTTACGAATTCACCCAATATAGAAATCCAAATTTTACTCTATATCGCCAAATATACGCACAAATTGACAAACCAGAATTACTCTTTATTGCAGCGATATTTCATGACATAGCAAAAGGTCGAGGCGGTCATCATGCCGAACTTGGAGCACCTGATGCAATGTATTTTTGTCAGCTTCATAACTACAATAGATATGAAAGTAGGCTTGTAGCTTGGGTTGTACGCAACCATTTATATATGTCTATGATTGCACAAAGAAGAGATATTTCTGATCCTGAAGTAGTAACAGAATTTGCAAAAAAAGTAGGAGATGAAACATTTTTAAACTACCTTTACTGCTTAAGTGTTGCTGATATATGTGCCACAAATGATACTGAATGGAATGGCTATAAAGATTCATTATTTAGGACCTTGTATTTTTCGGCAAGAGATGCACTTAGAAAAGGGCTCGAAAGCCCTCCAGATCTAAGATTACACGTTAGAGAAAATCAACAAAGAGCTTTAGAAATTCTAACTAGAATTGGGATGTCACCAATAAGTGTGTTCCGAGTATGGAGTGATTTTAAATTAGAGTACTTTATCCGATATAGTGCAGAACAAATTTCTTGGCATACACAGAACATTATTAACCATAATGGATCTAATACTCCACTAATTTTATTTGGACAAAATAACACAACTAATGGTAGTGAGCTATTCATTTACACAAAAGATATACCTGGTCTATTTGCACGTGTTACAAGCGTTTTAGGTGACAAAAACTTAAATGTTTTGGCATCAATTATATCAAACACGAACAATAACTATGCGTTAGATACTTTTGCATTTATTGAAAGAAATGGTGGACAAGTATCATTTGAAAGATTAGCTAATTTACGAAAAGCAATAACAATAGCTTTAACTAATCCAGAATACAAAATGCCCAAACCAAAGCCATTACCTGCCAAATTAAAACAGTTTAAACATCCTACAATTGTAACATTTTTACTAGATAAAGATAAAAAGGGCACGTCACTAGAAATATCAACACTAGATATTCCAGGATTACTTGCAAAAATTGGCCAAGTATTTCAATCAAATGATCTTGTAATACATGCTGCAAAAATAACAACTACAGGTGAAAGAGCTGATGACTTCTTCTTATTAACCGATAGTAAGGGGACACCATTAACTGAAGATATGAAAGTAACGTTACGTGAACAACTCATATCATCATTAAACAATCAAATCTAAAAGGAGATAAAATGACAGAGCAAATCAAGAAAATCATTGAAGAAGCTTACGAACGTAGGTCCAACATAACCCCAAACACTGTTGATGCGATTACTAAAGAAGCAATTCTGCAAACAATAGAAATGTTGGATAATGGATCATTAAGAGTAGCTCAAAAAAATGATGGTGAATGGCAAGTAAATCAATGGGTAAAAAAAGCTGTATTACTCTATTTCAGAATTAATGAAAATGCGCCAATTGAAGTTCCAGGTAACTGCTATTATGATAAAGTACCGCTTAAGTATGCTGACTATACTGCAGAACGCTTTAAGCATGATGGTGTAAGAGCTGTACCGGGAAGTATTGTAAGAAAAGGATCTTATATATCTAAAGATGTTGTATTAATGCCTTCATTCGTAAATATAGGTGGATATGTAGGTGAAGGAACTATGGTTGATTCATGGGTTACTGTAGGATCATGTGCTCAAGTTGGCAAACATGTTCATTTATCTGGTGGCGTAGGAATCGGCGGTGTTCTTGAACCTTTACAAGCTAATCCAACTATCATAGAAGATAATTGCTTCATTGGTGCAAGATCAGAAATTGTTGAAGGTGTTATTGTTGGCGAAGGCTCAGTTATTTCAATGGGTGTATTCATAAGTCAATCTACACGTATTTATGACCGTACTACTGGTGAAATATTCATGGGACGTGTTCCTGCTGGCTCAGTTGTTGTATCAGGAAGCTTGCCATCTAAAACAGGTAACTGCAGTCTATATGCAGCTGTAATTGTAAAACATGTGGATGCTAAAACTCTTGGTAAAACTGGTTGCAATGAACTGCTAAGAACTATTGCTGAAGAAAACATGTAGTTCTATTCATCTCAAATAAATTCGGTTCTCCTATAATCAATAGGAGCCGTTTTTTAATTTCAAACTTATTCCTTTTATTCTGTATTAAAAAATTCTTCAAATCACTTTCTCCTTATTACTTATTAATAAATAAAAAGGGGCAAAGCCCCTTTTTCAAATTACATCCTAATTAAGCACCGAAGTTATCAAGAAGGATATTTTCATCTTCAACGCCAAGATCGTGAAGCATGTTAATAACAGCACGAGTCATTGGTGGAGGACCACACATGTAGAATTCACAATCTTCAGGTGCCTTATGAGCCTTTAAATAGTTTTCATAAAGAACATTGTGAATAAATCCAGTGTATCCAGTCCAATTGTCTTCAGGTAAAGGATCACTTAAAGCTACATTCCATGTAAAGTTTGGACATTCTTCAGCAAGTTTATCAAACTCATCTTGATAAAACATTTCCTTTAGAGAACGTGCGCCATACCAATAGCTAATCTTTCTCTTAGAGCTTAAACGCTTAAGTTGATCGAATATATGCGAACGCATAGGCGCCATACCAGCACCACCACCGATAAATACCATTTCTGCATCGGTATCTTTAGCAAAGAATTCACCAAATGGTCCAGAAATTGTAACCTTATCACCAGGCTTTAATGACCAAATGTAAGACGACATCTGACCAGCAGGAATACCATCCTTAGGTTTTGATGTTGCTCTATCAATAGGTGGAGTAGCAATACGTACATTGAGCATAATTAAGCCCTTTTCATCTGGATAAGATGCCATAGAGTATGCACGTAAAATATGAGTATCGACCTTTGAAACCACATCAAACAAATGGAAATGTTCCCAATCTGAGCGATACTTTTCTGGTACATCAAAATCTTTATAAGCCACTGTGTGTGGTTCTGCTTCAATCTGAATGTAACCACCAGCTCTAAATGGAACTTCTTCACCTTCTGGAATTGCTAAGCGTAATTCTTTAATAAATGTAGCTTTGTTATCATTAGAGGTAACAGTACACTGCCATTTTTTAACACCAAATACTGAAGCAGGAATTTCTATTTCCATATCCTGGCGTACACCAACTTGGCATGCTAAACGCCAACCCTCACGTACTTCACGCTTAGTAAGATGACCTAATTCAGTTGGTAAAACATCTCCACCACCTTTAGTTACCTTACAACGACACTGGCCACATGCGCCACCACCGCCACAAGCTGAAGGTATAAATATTCCTTGATTTGCTAAAGAACTGAGCAGTTTGTCTCCTGCTGGAACTTTTATAGCCTTATCAGGATCACTATTAATACCAATGGTTACGTCTCCGCTATTTACCATGAAATGCTTTGCAACCAAAATTGCAACAACTAGCACTAGCACGATTGCTAAAAATAACGCAACGCCCATTGAAATTATCATAAATTCATCCATGGACACACCTTACAACTGAATACCAGAGAAAGACATAAAGCCTAATGCAATAAGTCCAGCAGTGATAAAAACAATACCTAAGCCATTCAAGCCAGCTGGCAAATGAGCGTACTTCAATTTTTCACGGATAGCCGCAAGTAAAACTAAAGCAATAGCCCAAGACAAACCAGATCCAACACCATAAACCACAGATTCAGAGAAATTGTACTCACGCTGAACCATGAATGATACACCACCAAAAATTGCACAGTTTACTGTAATAAGAGGTAGGAATATACCTAAGGCTGAATATAGACTTGGAACAAACTTATCAAGGAACATTTCAAGGATTTGAACCAAAGCTGCTATAACACCTATATATGTTATAAAGCCTAAGAATGATAAATCTACACCTTCCTTAAGAGCATTAGCCTTAAGAACATAGGTAAAAACGATGTTGTTTGCTGGCACAGCAATAGTCTGAACAACTACTACAGCGATACCTAAGCCAATCGCAGTCTTAACTTTCTTTGATACCGCCAAAAATGTGCACATACCAAGAAAGAAACTAAGTGCTAAGTTTTCAATAAAAACTGACTTAATAAATAAACTAATATAATGTTCCATTATGAAGCATCCTCGCGGCTTGTATCATATTCAGGCTTTTGTTGAGTTTTATAAACCTGATTAGTAAGCCAAATCATCAAACCAATAAGGAAGAATGCACATGGAGGCATTAACATCATGCCATTAGGCACATACCAACCACCATTTTTTTCTGGTGATAAAATTGTTAAACCGAACCAAGTACCTGAACCAAAGATTTCACGAATTGTACCTAAAGCACAAAGAATTATGCCATAACCTACACCATTACCCAAACCATCACAGAATGAAGCTGCAGGAGGATATTTCATTGCAAATGCCTCCGCACGTCCCATTACAATACAGTTTGTAATAATAAGGCCTACAAACACAGAAAGCTGCTTAGAAAGATCATATGAGAAAGCTCTTAATAGCTGGTCTACAATGATTACTAAGGAAGCAATAACTGTCATTTGAGCAATAATACGTACACTATTTGGTATAATATTACGAATTAATGAAATTACAAGATTTGAGCAAGCAACAACAGCTGTTACAGCTAAACTCATAACCAAAGCAGTTTTCATATTCGAGGTTACAGCTAATGAAGAACATATACCTAACACCTGAATCATTACAGGATTATCTTGTAATAATGGTTTAGTAAAAGCTTCTCTAGCAGATGGTAAATCACTCATTATTTAACCCCTTCCTTTTTAACTTTCTGAAGGAATGGACCATAGCCATTGCTGCTAGCCCAATATTCAACAGAAGTAGAAACACCATTACTTGTTAAGGTTGCGCCAGATAATGCATCAATTTCATATTCAGGTTTTTCAACCTTTTTAGTAACTTTAAATGCAACATCACCTGCTTCATTAAACAATTTCTTGTTTACCCAAGTAGCAGTAAATGCAGGATTTTCAATTTCTGCACCTAAACCAGGTGTTTCACCATGGCTATAGTATTTAACGCCTCTAATGGTATTACCATCAGTTGCAACAGAAAGATAACCATACATTGTTGACCACAAACCTTGGCCATAGAATGGAAGAATGATACTTGAATAACCACCAGCACTCTTTACTAAGTATACAGGCATATACTTAGCACGAACCCTGATTTTAGCCAAATCTTTATCAGCCGGAATAGAAATATTTGATTCAGCAAGCTTTGAAGCTGAAACAAAGTTATAACCGTCAACTGTACCAGTTCCTACGATCTTACTTATTTCATTTTGGTCTAATACGAAATCACCAGAATTTAAATCAAGTAATCTTGCTTCGATATTATCAGCATAAACTTGTGAAACATTACTATCAGTAAACTCAATTTGAGCTGCCGCTAAAATGCTCTTTTCACGGTCTACGTTCATTGCTTTGCTCTGCAAATCTTTTAATGCAACTACAGATACACAAACTAACAAAGAACAAACCAAACACAATACACCAATAACAATAAAGGTTCTTAATGTAGAATCTTGCTTAGCCATTACTTAATGCCCTCCCCTGCTGTGAGAGCTGCAATCTTTTGACGACGTGAAATATTGCGTTGTGTTGCAATATAATCGAAAAGTGGAGCCCAGCAGTTTGCGAATAAAATAGCCAACATTACACCTTCAGGGTATGCAGGATTTACTACACGGATTAATACAACCATAACACCGATTAATAAACCATAAGCTAATTTACCACTATTACTAAACGCAGAAGAAACTGGATCAGTAGCCATAAAGAAAATACCGAAGGCAAATCCACCTAATACTAAATGCCATACAGGAGATAAAGCAAACATGTTGTTTGTCTCAGAACCTATTGCATTAAATATAAAGGACATAGCAACTAAGCCAACTATACCACCTATAACCACACGCCAAGAAGCAATTCCCATAAATATTAATGCAAGGCCACCAACTAATATTGCTATAGTAGAACCTTCACCAATACAACCTGGTAAATTACCAAGGAAGGCATCAGTCCATGACAAGCCATTAAAATTGCCACTTTGCGCGAACTGGCTTAATGGTGTAGCACCAGAGAAACCATCTACAGGTACCCAAACTTTATCACCAGAAATCTGAGCTGGATATGCAAAAAACAAGAATGCACGACCAACCAAAGCTGGGTTCATAAAGTTTCTACCGGTACCGCCAAATACTTCTTTACCGATTAACACGCCAAAAGAAATGCCTAATGCAGCCTGCCAAAGTGGAATTGTTGGAGGAACTATTAACGCAAATAAAATAGAAGTAACAAAGAAACCTTCATTTACTTCGTGCTTACGTACGATACAGAATAGAACTTCCCAAAATGCACCCACAGCAAAAACTACAGCATAAATTGGAATAAAGTAAACTGCTCCAATAAGCATCTTACTATATAAGCCAGCTTCTGCTCCGAGAGTACCACCAAACAACTGCACAATTGCATAATGATAATAGCTACTAAACAATGAGTATGTAGTACCCACTATTTCAGGACCATTTTCTAACGCACTAATAGCATTAATTGTTTGGTTACCAACATTGTACCAACCCCAAAACATACATGGAAACACTGCTAAGAAGACCATCATCATAAGACGCTTTAGGTCAATATTATCTCTTACATGTGTTGTCGTATTACGAGTCACTACACCTGATGTGTAAAATAATGTTTCAGTTCCTTCATATAAAGGAAATAAACGTTCTAGTTTACCGCCCTTCTTGAATAAAGGTTCAACTGCTTTAAATAACTTAAGAAGCACTTTTTAACCCTCCACTTCAATCTTGGTGAGACATTTACGAAGTAGACGACCATACTCTGTTTTGCCAGGGCAAACGTAAGTACATAATGCTAAATCTTCTTCGTCTAATTCCATACAGCCTAAAAGCTTTGCCGCATCAGTATCACCGATTTCAATAGAACGCAAAAGCATTGTTGGAATTATGTCTAAAGGCATTACACGTTCAAAGTTTCCAATAGGAACCATTGCACGAGAACCACCATTTACAGCAGTATTAAATTCATACTTTCTAGGTGGGAAAATACTACTTAAGTAACTTCTAGTAATAGAATGCTTCTTTGCACCAGGAGCAATCCAACCTAAAAATTCTTGTTGGTTACCTTCTGGGATAACACTTACCTGCAAGTGAAATCTTCCTAAATAATCATATGCGTCTACAGCCTGGTTTCCGTTCAATACAGAACCTGCTATCACACGATAATTATCACCGATCAATTCATTTGCCACTAATTCAGAAACGCAAGCACCTTGTACAGTTCTTACTAAACGTGGTTCGCGTACATTTGGACCTGCAATACTAACTACACGTTCATTGTAAATCTCACCAGTTCTGAATAAATAGCCAATAGCAATTACATCTTGATAGCCAATAGACCACATTACATGGTTTTCGGATGCACGATGAATAAAGTGAATGTGAGTACCAGCAAGACCTGCTGGATGTTTACCCACAAAAACTTCTTCTTTAACTTTTGGAGATTTACATACAGGTAAAGAAGCTTCACCCTTACAAACATATACAAAACCATCTGTAAGCGTGGTTAAAATTTCTAAACCATCACGAAAATCTTTTTCATGAGCTGAAATTGTTACAGTTGGATCACCTGCTAAAGGGTTAGTATCCATTGCTGTCACAAATATGTGCTCAGGAACTGTATTTACAGCAGGAGTCTTGCTGAATGGACGAGTTCTAAATGAAACCCATGCACCAGAGTCTACTAGCTGTTGCTGCACGTCTTCACGACCTAAGCTTGTTAAGTCATTAGACGGATAAGCCTTGAATTTTTTACTGCCTACAATTGTAGGATCTTTTTCAATAACGAGAGATTGGAACGCCCTTTTTGCGCCACGGTTTATAGCAACAATCTTGCCAGCAATAGGAGCTGTGTATTGAACGCCAGGATTCTTTTTATCAGTAAAAAGTACCTGACCCTTATCAACCACATCATCTACTTCAACAAGCATTGAAGGTCTTAAACCAGGGAAATCAGATCCTAAAACGGCAACATGTTTAACAGTGTTTCCGTTATTAAGAACCATTTCTGGCTTACCGCTAATAGGGAGATCTAATCCTTTCTTGATATTTATCATGGTTTTTCCAGAGAATAAATTGCACAGAAAGCAAATAATGTCTTTAAGACACACCCAAAATTAACCTTGATTGCTATATAATGTTATTTATATAAACAATTTTCGGATTTGCATGCTAGTTTAGCACACAAGTGAATATTTTTGTTAGTTTGAAAGTGAACTCTCTCAAAAAAAATATGTCGTGACTTGCTTTTGTAATAAAGCTTAGCAACTTTACAAAATATAAGATCATTATGGTGCAACACCGTTAATTTTTTGTAAAATTTTAACTCGGATCTGACTTGTTAAATGGAGCCACCCACAATAGCATTAACATACCTGGTATAGCTAATGCGTAGCATATAATGAAAAAATTTTCCCAACCTACCGCTTCAATAATATAACCTGTTGTGGCATTACATACGGTACGAGGTATAGCAGCTAAAGCTGTAAATAAAGCCAATTGTGTGGCAACATAGGCAGTGTTTGTTTCACGGCACATATATGCTAAGAAACAAGCTGTACCTAATCCAGCACCTAGGCATTCAGCTCCTACAACAAAAGATAATAATGGCACATTAGGGAACTCAAAAGAATTATCCACAACTAAATAATTATCATTAGTTATAACATTAATTAAATTTGATATATTTAGACATATATTATTCACAAATTCTGGATTTTGCCAAACATGTGCTATTAAAACGAAGCCCAAAATAGTGACTATTTGCCCAACACCAAAAATCCACAAAGCCTTATTAATGCCTATTTTTAGCATCCATATGCCACCAACAATTCCTCCAATAACCATTGTCCACAAGCCAATACTCTTATTAACAATGCCTATCTCACTCTTACTGTATCCCATATCTAAATAAAAAGGTGTTGCCAAAGCAGTTGCCATACTATCGCCAAATTTATATAAAAATATAAAGCAAACTATACCTATTACACCTAACAACTTCTTTCGTGATAAAAGTTCCTTAAATGGTTCTACTACTGAGGCAAATAGTGTTCTCGGCACAAGGCAATTATCAGGCTCTTTGATTATTATTGATGCAATTATTCCTGGTAACATAAACAATGCTGTTACTATAAAAACAATATTCCACGACATGTATTCACTAAGGATTAGCGACAAGCCTCCTGGTATCATTCCAGATACTCGATAAGCATTAACAAATATTGAATTACCTAAACCAAGTTCAGAATCTTCTAAAATTTCACGCCTATATGCATCTAAAGCAATATCTTGAGTAGCTGAAAAAAGGGCAACCCCAACACATAAAACTACTATGATTTTAAGATTATCAGAGGGGCTAAAAAAACCGATAGAAGCTATAAGAAACAATAACGCAACCTGCGTTACAATCATCCAACTCTTTCTTCGTCCCCATCTTAAAATATTGTATCGATCTAATAATGGAGACCAAATAAATTTCCACACATATGGTACAGAAACCAAAGAAAATAAACCAATGGACTTTAAATCTACATTAGAATCTCTTAACCAAGCAGAAACCAAATTTACGAGAAGGTATAACGGCAGACCTGAACTAAACCCCAAAACTGTACATATGAGCATTCTTTTTGAAAAAATTCTTGCCCATACGGAAGTATTGGAAATTCTAGTAGAATTTTCTTGAGCCAAACCTGCCATGTGAACCTTCTTAATATTAGTCTCTAAAATTATTAAATTGGAAAGGCTGACCTAAATTACTCTTTCTTATTAAATCAATTACTAACTGCAAGTCATCTCGCTTTTTACCCGTAACTCGTACCATTTCACCTTGAATTTGAGTTGTAACCTTAAGTTTTGAATCCTTTATGGTTTTTACAACTTTTTTGGCCATTGCTTGGTCTAATCCACTCTTTAGTTTAACTACTTCATTAAATCTTTTACCAGATTGTTCAGGCTCTTGAAAATCTAATGATGATGGATCGATATCTCTTTTAGACATCTTATCACGTAGAATATCATTCATTTGACGAATTTGAAAATCTGCATCCGCGCCTAGTTTAATCTCTTTATCTTTTTCTGTAAAACTAAAGCTTGCATCAATACCTTTAAAGTCAAATCTACAAGATACTTCACGATTTGCATTATCTACTGCATTTTGTACTTCATTCATCTGTAATTCTGACACGATATCAAAAGATGGCATTTTTATATCCTCTAACAAAAAATTAAACATTATGTAATATTAAACTAAAGACTTTGCTTTAGCTAAAATTGATTTTGCATCCATACCATATAATTGATAAATTTCATTGGCTGTTCCTTGTTCTACAAATTCATCAGAAATACCTACGCAATGAACTCTACAATTAGTACTCAAAACTTGTACTATATTAGCAACCTCTTCGCCGATACCACCAGCTATCATTCCATCCTCAAGAGTAATAATATGGGAATGATTCTTCGCCATTTCAATAATTAAATCTTTATCAATTGGTTTTATTGTTCTCATATCCACAACAGTAAAATTAATATTTTCTCTAGTAAAAGTATGATACACATCCATTATTAAAGGACCCCATCCCATAACACATATTTGGGATCCTGTTATTAATACACTGCCTTTACCTATTTCAATTGTGGAATTATCCATAACTAAATCAGTATCAACAGAACAACCTCTTGGATAGCGAATTGCTATTGGCTTATTGTAAGAAATGGCTGAATTTAACATTTTCCACATATCACACAAACTACTAGGTGCTAGTAATGACATGTTTGGTATAGATCTAATAAACCCAATATCAAATACACCTTGATGTGTAGGTCCATCAGGTCCTACTATTCCTGCTCTATCAATAGCAACAACTACAGGAAGATTTTGAATTGCAATGTCATGAATAAGTTGATCATATGCTCTTTGCAAAAACGTTGAATAAACACAAACAATAGGATGCAAACCACCCACAGACAACCCACTAGCTAACAAAACAGCATGTTGCTCAGCAATAGCTACATCAAAAAATCTTTTTGGGTATTCGTTGGCAAATTCAGACATTCCTGAACCTTGACACATTGCAGGAGTTATAGCAACAAGCTTTTTGTCTTTTTGTGCCGTATACATTAACCATTTTCCAAAAACATCAGAAAAAGTTAACAAACCATGCTTTTCAGATTGAGAAACACCGGTAGGAGGATCAAATTTAGGAACGCCATGATACATAGTAGGGTTTTCTTCTGCTGGTAAATAACCTTTCCCCTTTTTAGTAGCTATATGCAAAATTTGAGGACCTTTTAAATCTCTCATGTTACGTAAAACGGAAACTAGAGTTTTTATGTCATTACCATTAATTGGTCCAACATAATTAAACCCAAATTCCTCAAACAACGTTCCTGGGACTACCATGCCTTTAATATGTTCTTGTGCTTTTAATGCAAAATCCTTTAGTAAAGGAAGATTTTGTAACACATCTTTCCCACTTTTTATAATTTTTGCATAATATGGACTACTCAACCATTTGGCTAAGTGTTTAGCTAAACCTCCAACACTTTCAGATATACTCATTTCATTATCATTAAGAATAATGAGCATATCTTCACCTAAATCTCCTGCATGATTTAAAGCTTCAAATGCTACACCACCAGTTAATGCACCATCTCCAATAACTGCAACAACTTTACTATTATTACCAATTATTCTGTTAGCTATAGCGATTCCTAAAGCTTCACTTATTGATGTACTAGCATGTCCTGTGGAAAAAACATCATATGGACTTTCATCTCTCCACAAAAATGGATGTAAACCACCTTTTTGACGTATAGAAGACATTTTTTCTCTTCTACCTGTCAGAATTTTATGTGGGTAAGCTTGATGACCCACATCCCATATTAATTTATCATTTGGAGTATCATAGATGTAATGTAAAGCAATTGTAAGTTCAACAACACCTAACCCTGAAGCTAAATGACCGCTAGTTTCGCTTACAGACTTTATTAAAAATTTACGTAATTCTTCCGCTAGAGGTTTTAATTCTTCTATTGGTAACTTACGCAAATCTGATGGATCATTAATTGTATCTAAAATTTTGTAAACTTCACTCATGAAAATTAGTGATCCCTTGTAACTACATATTTAGCAAAAGCCTGCAGCATTTCACTATTTGGTATAATTTCTACGGCTTTTATTGCTTTTTCCGCTAATTCTACAGCATAGCTTTTAGCACTATCGAGTCCCATTAATCGAGGATATGTACTTTTGTTTTCTTCAACATCCGATCCTTGAGGTTTTCCTAAAGTTTCAGTATCAGAAATGATATCTAAAACATCATCCCAAACTTGAAAAGCTAAACCTATAGATTGTGCATAAACTCTTAATGCTTGACTATATTCTGAGTTAATACAAGGAATACACAACATACCTAGTTCCACAGCAGCTATAATTAATGCTCCTGTCTTATGACGATGCACCTTTTCCAAATTCTCTTGCGATACTAATAGACCTTCAGATTCTAAATCTAACTCTTGACCTCCACACATGCCTTGATAACCAGAACCAATTGACAAAACCTTTAACATATCAACTTGATTCTTAAGCATTTCTTGAGGAAATTGTTTATTTGATAAAATCTCAAAAGCCATTGTTTGCAATGCATCACCAGCTAATATAGCTGTAGCTTCACCGAAAGCTATGTGCACAGTAGGCTTACCCCTACGTAATTCATCATTATCCATTGCAGGCAAATCATCATGGATAAGCGAGTAAGCGTGTACACATTCTATTGCAGATGCTGGTGCATCAGCTATAGATAAATCAGCACCTAAAGCCTCGGCCACAGAATAAACTAAAAAAGGACGTACCCTTTTACCACCAAGTAACACACCATATGACATTGCTTCTTTTAGTTTAGGTGCAACATTTGGCATAGCATCTAAATAACTTTTCAAGCAGTTATTAACACGTTCTTGACTTAAAACCAAAGTGTCTTTCAAATTCATTTTAACATTCATCCTTAAGTAAATTGAAACAAGAATGTTTATAATTATTACGAAGCAAATTCATCAGAATCATTTTTTGGCGTAAAATTAGAAATAGTATCATTATCTGGATTATTATCTTTATTTAATAAAATCTTAACCTGAGATTCAGCCACTTGTAATTTTTTTTCACAAGAACTAACTAGATTTATCCCTTTAGAAAAATTTTGTAACTGTTCATCTAAAGACATTTCTTGATTTTCCATCTTTTGCACAATGTCTTCCAAACTAGCTAACATTTCTTCAAAATTTTGTTCATTGCTATCCATTACAAATCTCCAACGAAAGATAACAGTCGTTCTGAATTGATAATTATACCACGTGTTATAAAATTCCCCAAAAAACTACTTTTTTTTTGCATAATAATGCATACTTACTCATAAATGATTAATCTGATAGTCTTTGGGCTAATAAAAGCAAATGTTAAGAAATAGTATACGAAAAAAAAACAACCAAAGTTACATTATAAAAAAAACAAACTTACCAAAATTAGCCATTATCGGCGCAGGAAGTATTGGTCAGCTATACTATCATCAAATATCTCGCTGCAAACTTTTTGACATTTTTTTTTGTGATACCCGAAAAAACATAAACAACGTACAGGTAACTAATTTTATTCAACCTAAACGAACAATAAGAAAACCTGCAAAAATACTTGCTTTAAAAAATATTTCACAGGCTCAAATTATACTAATAACTACCAAAACTTATAATTTAATTGATGTATGCCAAGACATATTGCCATATTTAAATCCTAATGCAGAAATTATTATTCTCACTAATGGAATGGGGATTCAACAGCAGGCAAGCAATTTACTCAAAGGATTTAAAGTTTATTTTGCTACAACGACAAATGGAGCTATTCACAATAAATTCACTAGTATACACAAAGGATTAGGTAATACATATATAGGGAAAGCAACTAAGTGCAATAATTTTATATCCCCATTACTAAATCTGCTATGTAATGCCATCCCAAATACAAAATTTGTACGTAATATTAATTTATATCTTTTACAAAAACTTGCTGTAAACGCCATTATTAACCCCTTAACAGCTTTCTATAAATGCAAAAATGGTGAACTTTCATTAAAACAAAATGAAATTAAGATTTTGTGTAAAGAATTAGCTCCAATTATTAATACGTTAGGTCTACCAATAACTTCCGACTATATTTTTCAAAAAGTAATGACTATTGTGCACATTACCGCAGAAAATTACTCATCAATGGAGCAAGATTATTTATATAACAGACAATCAGAGATAGAATATATTTTAGGTTTTGTTGTTAATATAGCCAACAAACACGAAATAGAAATTCCTAATATTAAAACTATTTATGCAAAATTAAGTTAAGAGGATTATAAACATGACGAACGCACTTATTGTTGTTGCACCTGGAGCTGAAGAATTAGAAACCGTTTCAGTTATCGATATCTTATCTAGAGGTGAAATAAATGTAATTATTGGAGCTCTGAATCATGAATATGATGTAGACATCAATTGCGCTCATGGCACAATATTGCAGGCCGATGCTTTACTTAAGGATATAGATATCACAAAATTTGATGCCATTATTATTCCTGGTGGTTTGCAAGGTTCGATGAATTGTAGGGATTCTCTTCTTCTAGGGGAAATGCTAAGAACTCAACAAGCAAATCACAAACTAATTGCGGCTATTTGTGCTGCACCAGGACTTGTTTTAACAGCACATGGAATATTAAGTGAAAAAACTCCTGCAACAGGTTACCCAGGTACCACTGATGATATTCCTTGCTTTGTTGATGAAGGAGTCGTTGTTGACCCACAAAATAATATCATTACAGCAAAAGGCCCGGCATACGCAACAGACTTTGCCTTTACAATTCTAAGGTATTTAGCAGATGATAATATCGCCAACAAGGTATATGCTGACATGCTTTATTAATGACTAAACCAGTTTTGAGTTTTTCAAAACTGGTTTTCTTTTCATAAAAAATTTAGACTTTATAATTAATCTTTACATTCTTCAGCAGCGCAGCAACCTGTAGACTTTGGTCTAGGTCTATAAATTTTAACATTCAAATGCCCCTGCTCCTTAATGTACATAGCTTGCATTTTACTCATAACACCTTTATCACAGTATAGTAAATATGTTTTAGTCCTATCTAGATCAGGAAATACTGTAGATATCTTAAAAAATGGAATTTCTAAGTGTGGCTTATCAGTATTTAAAGGCTTGGCATCAATTTCATCCTGAGCTCGAATATCCACAACAATTTCATTACTTGCAGCAAATTCTGCAATTTCAACTTCGTCGATTACCTGTTTTGTATCTTCAGGAATTTTGCGAACATCCATCCATTTTGATTCATCTGCAAGTTTAGTAACAAGAGTAGGATCAATTAAAGATTCTTGTTCTTCTACAAATTTAACATCTGCTTTTACAGTTGGTCTATCAGAAATTACACCACAATATTCAGGCATAGTTTCTGCAAAATGTATGGTACCAATTCTTCTTGATTCATCAATAATGTCCTGTTTATCACTAACAATAAGCGGACGTAAAATTAATGTCTCAGATACTCTATCAATAACAGACAAATTTGTTAAAGTTTGACTAGAAACTTGGCCAACACTTTCACCAGTTACCAAAGCTTCTACACCAATTTTCTTAGCAATAATTGAAGACACCCTCATCATCATTCTTTTCAAAATGACTCCGCGAACACTATGATCAACTTTTGTTAAAATTTCCCCAATCATTTCTTCAAATGGTACTGTTATAAAACGGACCTTATGCGATGAACCGAATTTATCCCATAAGTAATAACTTTCCTGTTTTACGCCAACCTCATGCGCTGAGCCGCCCATATTAAAAAATAAATAATGAACTCTACAACCTCTTTTTATAAATTGGTAAGTAGAAACACCAGAATCAAAACCACCAGAAATCAAGCTTAATACATCTTCCTGAGTTGATAATGGATAACCACCTAAACCTAAATATTTACCAGTTATTAGATACAACTTATCATTATCAATTTCCAAATTTATGGTTAAATCAGGATTTTTTAATTTAACACCAACAGATGGAAAATTTTGATACAAACCACCACCGACATATTTTTCAACATCTATTGATGTGAATTCTTGCTTGCCTTTGCGCTTAACACGTACGCAAAATGTCTTATTTTTAATTTCTTCTCCATAATATGCTGCTGTTTTTTCATATATATCGTGTACAGATGTATATGCAAATTCTTGTACTTCTAAAACAGACTGAATACCTGGAATATTTTGTAATAAAGAAATTAATTCTTGAGAAGTTAGATTCTCAGGACACTCATTATCAACTGTTGATAATACTATTTTGTCCCATTCAATATGAACCTTTACTATTATATTATGTCTTTTTAAAACATTACGAATATTACTTTGCAAAACCTTGGTCATCAAATGTCTTACAGACTTACTTTTAATAATAATTTCAGGAAAAAGTTTTATTATATATTTCATGATTATCTATATTAACAAAAAGCCAGCATTTTCATTACTGGCTTAACAAATGAAACAGCAAAGTATTTTCAGCAAAACATTATTCCGTAAATACTCTACAATACTTTTTGTATATTAATCGTGCTTATGCTTGCCACAACATTCATGATCTTCTTCATGCTTATGTTTTCCACAGCATTCGTGATCTTCTTCATGCTTATGTTTTCCACAACATTCGTGATCTTCTTCATGCTTATGTTTTCCACAGCATTC
>CAZTNG010000001.1:0-32323 GCA_964615195.1 uncultured Enterobacterales bacterium | reverse complement strand
TGATCTTCTTCATGCTTATGTTTTCCACAGCATTCATGATCTTCTTCATGATGGTGATGCCCACAACATCCATGTTCATCACCATGATCATGATCGCAACCACATGAATCATTAGAACCATGAACGTGTCCATGCTCAATTTCTGAATCAGTTGCTTGTCTTACAGAAACAATATCAACCATAAATTTTAATGTCATTCCTGCTAAAGGATGATTACCATCCACCAAAACAGAATCTTCTAAAATTTCTTTTACTACAATTGGTTTTTTACCAAAATCAGTATCAGCTAGGAATGTATCACCAACATTAAATTCCATACCCTCAAAAAGAGATTTTTCGATTGTTTGTTCTAACTCTTTATGATGTTCACCATACGCTCTATCAGGAGTTACAACAGCTTCCACTCTTTCACCTTCTTCATGGCCAAGTAGTTCGTCCTCTAAACCAGGTACTACACCTGAATGACCAATTAATACAGACATCGGTTCTTCACCATTTGTGGTATCTAAAACCTGCCCTTTCTCATCAGTTACAATAAAGTCCATAGTAACAACGGTATTTGTTGTAATCTTCATTCTCAAAATCTCAACTTTTAATAACAAGGTAATTTGTTGATATTATAGCATGACAATAGATTATTTCGATTAAAAATGTACTTGTTTCAATATTCCATATTATTCAATACTTGAACTAACAATCAACAACACAAATTAAGTAAAAAATGTATAATAACCAAAGAAAAGATTATCAAATAACATAGAAGTAAATGATTTATATAAATAACCTAGAAGTAATGAGAGGAACAAATGTTCTTCTTGAAGAATCAAATGCTACAATCTACCCAAACAAAAGAGTAGGTTTAATTGGTAGAAATGGTTGCGGAAAATCAACACTGTTTGCCTTATTTAAAGGTGAATTACAACCTGAAAATGGTAGCATTTCCATTCCCAAAAATTGGGTTATTAGCTCTGTATCACAGGAAACTCCAGGTTTAGAAGAATCTGCGATTGACTATGTGTTAGATGGCGATAAGAAATATAGAGAACTAGAAAAACAACTTGATATAGCCACACAAAAAAATGATGGCTTACTTTTAGCAAAAATTCATGAAGAATTAGAACTAGTAGGAGCTTATACTATAAAATCTAGAGCCGGCTCATTACTACAAGGTTTAGGTTTCAGTACTGAAGATTTTAAAAAACCTACCAAAGACTTTTCTGGCGGATGGCGTATGCGCTTAAATTTAGCACAAGCGCTAATATGTCAATCTGATTTATTATTGTTAGACGAACCAACCAATCACTTAGATTTAGATACAGTAATTTGGCTTGAAGATTGGTTAAAAGCTTATCGTGGAACATTAGTTATCATTTCCCATGATAGAGATTTTCTTGATAATATTTGCACACATATTATCCACATTGAACATAAAAAATTAAATTGCTACACAGGTAATTACACTTCATTTGAAATAGAAAGAACACAAAAGTTAGCATTACAACAATCGATGTATGAAAAACAACAAAGAACACTTTCTCATATGCAAAGCTTTGTTGATAAATTTAGATATAAAGCTACTAAGGCAAAGCAAGCACAAAGTAGACTAAAAGCCATGGAAAGAATGGAGAAAATTGTTTTAGCGCAAGCTGATTCACCTTTCTCGTTTAAATTTTTTGATTGTGAAGATCTGCCACAAACTCTAGTCAAAATGGAAAATTTAAATGCAGGTTACGACTCAACTATAATTTTAAATGAAATAAAATTAAATCTCGTTCCTGGATCAAGAATTGGTTTATTAGGTCGCAATGGAGCAGGTAAATCAACCTTTATAAAAACAATCGCTAGTGAAATTCCACCAATTTCAGGAACAATCAATTTAGCTAAAGGAATAAAAGTTGGCTACTTTGCTCAACACCAACTTGAATATTTAGATTCTAACGGAAGTCCCCTTTCTCATATTATGAATTTAGCTCCAGATGTAAAAGAACTTGAACTAAGATCTTTCCTAGGAGGATTTGGGTTTAGTGGAGATAAAGCTACTGATTGTGTAGATCACTTTAGTGGTGGTGAAAAGGCTCGTCTTGTACTAGCATTGATTGTATGGCAAAAACCTAATTTATTATTATTAGATGAACCTACAAACCATCTAGATCTACAAATGCGCGAAGCAATAATCATAGCACTTTCCGACTACAAAGGTGCTTTAATTGTAGTATCACATGATAGACATTTACTTAAAACATCCACAGATGAATTCTATATGGTTAGTGAAGGCAAAGTAAGTGAATTTGATGGAGATCTAGATGATTATCATAACTATCTAGTTGAATTAGATAAAAAGAAAGCAGCTCAAAAAAATGAAGATAATATAAAATCAACCAATCAAAATACAGAAATTAGCTCAACAAAAACAAAAGAACAAAAAAGAGCAGAAGCTCAGTTTAGACAAGCTTTAAGACCGTTTAAACTTGAACTAGAAAAACTAGAAAAAAAGCTTTCAGAATTAACGGATAAGAAAAAAAATCTAGAAGCAATTTTAGCTGATAGTTCTATTTATGAAAGCGATAGAAAAGAAGATTTGCAAAAAACTCTTTCTGAACAACGTAATATTCAAGCAGAGCTTGATGAAACGGAAATGGAATGGCTTGAAAAAAGTGAAATCCTACAACAGAAAGAATCAGAATTCACCATAAATTAAAGAGAATATATGTTAAGTTATAGACACGGCTTTCATGCCGGAAACCATGCAGACGTATTAAAGCATATTGTTTTATGTCTCATCTTGAGATCCCTCATGAAAAAAGATAAGCCTTTCAGCTATATAGATACGCACGCTGGTGCAGGATGCTATTCACTACAAAGTATTTGGAGTGAAAAAACAAGTGAATACCTAAATGGTGTTGCCAAAATTATTAATAATGAAGATTTAGAGAAATTAGTTCCAGAATATTTTAAAGTTATAAGAGACATTAATGATCATGAACTTAAACTTGAAAATTACCCTGGTTCACCATATATCGCATCTTATTTGTCAAGAGACGATGATAATCTGCAATTTATCGAATTACATCCTAATGAATATGAAAATTTAAAATATAATATGCATTACTGCAAGAATTGTCACGTACATCACAGAGAAGCAAAAGAAGGCTTAAACGCCCTATTGCCACCTTTAATTCATAGAGGTCTAGTATTAATAGATCCATCATATGAAATGCCTAATGACTATAGAGAAACAATAAAGCTTGTAAAAGAAGGGTATAGAAAATTCCCTCAAGGAATTTTTGCCATTTGGTACCCTGTTTTAGGTAAAGCAACAGATGAAAGTTACAACTTCGTGCGTGAATTGAAAAAAATAGGTATAAATGCGACTATTCAGGCTGAACTATCAATAGCAACACAAGATCGAGTAATTGGAATGAATGCGTCAGGTATGATCATTTGTAATGCACCATTTCAACTAGATGAGGAATTATTAAAGATTATGCCAATATTAGCTAATAATTTAGCTATTGATAACGGCGCAAATTTCAAAGTTGAATATTTAACACCAAGAATTTAATTCATCACAAATAATAAAGATGAAATCTTTTACAGATATCATCTTTATTTTTCAAGAAAATTTTATATTAATATTTTTACCAGCAATTATTATCGTGAACATCGTAGTCAGTTTCTGATAATTTTCTGCCTGTTCTATTTATACCTAAATTTTTGCATGCACTATCATCACCATTTTGTGCATTCGTAGCAGTAACTCTTAAGGTGAAATTATTTTGAGTAATTTCTGAACCACCATCAACATAATAACCGCTTGAATCTGAACTAGCCAAAAAATCAGTCAGATTATTAGTAGAAGATAAACAATTCATATAGGTTTGATTTAGTGAGTAACAATTCTCTAAAATATTAGTAGCTTTAACTAATTCTTGTTGTACAGCACTTCTTCTTGCAGCTACTATATAACTCCTATAACCCTGTATAGCAATTGTACCTAATATACTTATAATAGCAATTACAATTAACATTTCAATTAATGTAAAACCTTGTGCATTTCTTTTCATAAACTATAATCTCCTAAACCATTATTCCGTATCGAGTATTCCAATATTTGATTGAATAATCGTTTGAGCATTTGATATAGGGTCAATACCTCTAACAGTAACACGATAAAACTTATATCCAATATTAGCTGTTGTACCCGAAACATCCGAAGAAAATGGTGAAAAATCTCTTGCTTCTATTCTATATGAAGATACTACGTTTCCATTAGCATCACTTATATGCACACAATTTGCGCAATTAGATCCCCAACCAGCAGCAGTACGATACCATACTTTTGTGTTATCAAAATCAGAATCACTTTGCTCAAAATTTAAATAATTTTCATCTGATAATTGGGCATCCATTCCTTGGTAAATTTCATTTATAGATGCAATATTAATAGTTTTACCATCCAATGTTAATACTGCAGGTCTACCAGATTGTTGACTAGGATTAGTTGAAACAAAATTATAAATTTGAGTTCCTGAGGTTTTAGATAAAAAAGTTAACGCCGTATTCAACGCTGACACTGAATTATTATAGCTAACTTCATTGCTAAAAAAGGCATTTTCTTTTCTTTGTCCCTTAACCGAAACATCTGCTAAAGCCAAAGCAATAACACCAATAATTACTGTAATCATCAACGCTACAATGAGGGCTACACCATGTTGCTTTCTGTATTTGATTTCTAACATTTTTTAAACCTCAACTACAATTGATTCACAATTGCAATATTGCCATTTTGCACACGATGAACATTACTTCTATCGTTATCTGGAATTACATAGTTATTATTTGTAACACCTGCATCAGCAAACATATTTAATGTTAAACCAGTCGCTGATCTAACCATTTTTTGACTTGATGGCTGGGAAGTTACAAACGAATATCTTACCAAACTAACTAAATTCCACTGAGCTGTAGCAATGTTATTAGAATCTAAGAAGCCGGAAACTCCACCATCATTAACCATCGAGTACTGTAATCTTAAATTTTTAACGAAAGGATCTAAAATAATACTATTATTATCAATATCAAACGTTGCGGTATTTGTATTTTCAAGAGCGTTTTCTTGACATTCTAAACCATTATTAGTGACAGTAATTTTAATCTCTAAAATTGCAGTATTTGGAACAGGGATACCATTACAATCAAAAACAAAACCATTAGGAGTATTTTTATCATTTGGTAACGTTACATTTTGACTACGCTTGTCATCCTGTAAAGAAGCTCCTGCAAATCTAATTTTTATAAAATCTTGATTGTTTTCTCTACCACCAATTAAAACAACATTTTCAGGCCAATTCACATTATCTGAAAAGTTTGTTGTCGTAGCAGGAAAAGCATAATTCTGAATAGCTCTAGTGTAATTCATGAATCCTGCTTGATACAGTAAGGTATTGAAACTCATATTAACACGATGAGAACTACTTACAGCTTGATTAGTTGCTTTAGAAAAACCATAACTTAAAATACTAGAAGTAAGTAAACTATACAAACCAACAACAATAATTGAGGCTACTAAAATACTTATCATTAGCTCAATAATACCAAAACCTTTGAGATTTCTCATAGTCTCACCTCAACAGAGTTACATACCACTGAATCATTTATTCTATTATCTTCAGCGTTAATTCGTGTTTCACTATCAAATGAACAATAAGTGTCTACTAACGAAGAAACAGACGACAAATCCTTAGTAGCGTAACGCGAATCATTATTATTTGTTTGATATGCAAAGTTAATCTGTACAGTATACACATCAAATACATCAACTATAGCTTTATGGGTAACACTAAATGCAATTTCACTCGCTAAGACTCCTGGAATATTATTCATTGTTGCACACAAACTAGTAAACGAATCATTAAAAGAATTAACTGCATTACTAGCTACTGTTGATTCAATAGGAATATTTGTTGTGCAATCAAACGTAATAGTATCATCTGTATCAAATCCGATATCATTTTTTAAAGCATCCTTACTTTCTTGAAAAAGCATAGAAAACGCTTGAATTTGATCAGTTCCCAAATTTTTAGAATAATTTGAATGAATTGTTTTTGAACTAAAAGCCAATAAAGATGCAAAACCAAGCATCCCAATTGACACAACTAACATTGAAACAACTAACTCTACTAGAGAAAAGCCATTCCGCTTAAATATACGCATTTCCACCTCACTCTAAAACCTTTTTACTGATAATTATTTCTACAAACACGGATTATTATCTTGAGCATCATTTGTATTAATATTCACAACACCCGTAACATTTATATTTATTGTAGCAACAGTAAAAACATTTCCATTTTCAGCACAAACGTTGATTACAACATCATTCCTATCTTGAATAAATCTATTCCCAGCGCCGGCTGTATATCCAGACATACCATTAGGTAGAAAAACCACACCGAAATTTGCATTATTGAGGCCTGGAACTAAACTTATACTAGTTTTTTGAGCAGAAATAAAACCAAGTTCTTCTCCATTATCAAATGCCCCATTTTGATTTGTATCTACAAAAGATGCTACTTCGAAATCCCAATGCGGTGATACAAATAAATTATCATTATTTGTTGATCTTCCTGATAAGTAAACAGGCTTGCCCATTTCAATAGCCGAAGTTCTTGCCATATCAAAAAGTGATACTATATCATCAGCCTTAGATTTAACCCTGTTAGATACAACCCAATCCCTCATAGACGGAATTGATACAGTTGTAAGAATACCTATTATCACAATAGTTATCATTAACTCTAAAATAGTAAAACCATGTGACACAAAGTTTAACCGACAATCCTTCTTACATCCTGTAACAGTAGGATCATCCTTGACCAGCACATTCATACAAACTCCCTTTAAGTACCTGCTTAAATGGCATATTAGGTGTATTTTAAGGTATTTCTTCATTTTTGTTATATTTATGTTAGGTTTTTGAGACATTAATTCAATAATATTTATCATAACAATCAACAATCTAATTTAAAAATAATAATAATTTATATAATAATAAATTCATATTTATATTAAATAGCAAACACTTCAAATTATGAGATAATATTTTTATATATATATTATCAAAATCACTTCAAATTATGTTTATCCTTGTTTTTTTATTTTTTCCCTATATTTGTAAATCAAATTTCAAAAATTTATAGCACGAATCTCTGCTTTAAAACAATATACACAAACGATCTTACTTTTTTACCATAACATATATAGTGTATTGACTAATCTATATTTATAACATCTTTTTATCAAATTATAAAATATAAAAAATAATTATTTATTAACGTTTTTTTTTATTGCAGTAAAAAATATTTTCTTTAATAATGCACACTGTTAATTATATAAAATACTGTTTGGCTTAGCTCCAAACGTTTCTTTTGGCATGGGGTTAAAACCCCATTTGTGAGGTGTTGTCAAAGACAATGAAAAATTTATTTGCTTCTAATTTAGATTATAAGAATTTGGTAAAGAACTATGGTTCACCTTTACTTGTTCTTGATCAATCTACAATTCGTTTCCAATATCAGGAACTTAAAAAAGCTCTTCCTAAAGTAACTTTACATTACGCATTAAAACCACTTCCATTAACGACAATGGTAAACACACTTAATGCTCTAGGTGCTTCATTTGATTTGGCGTCAAATGGAGAAGTTGACCTAGTAAAGAGTTGCGGAATAAGAGCTAATAAATGCATACATACCCACCCTATAAAAAAGGATTCTGATATTAAGTATGCACTTAATTACGGTTGTAATATTTTTGTTTATGATAACTTGGTAGAACTAGAGAAATTCAAAGCTTATACAGGAAAAGTTAAATTATTATTAAGAGTAAGTTTCCCGAACCCAGAGACAAAAGTAGATTTATCTAAAAAATTCGGATGTCTTACTGAAAATGTATTACCGTTATTACGCCAAGCCAAAGAATGGAATATTGATCTGCAAGGTTTATCATTCCATGTAGGATCTCAAGTACCTAATTCGCGCAGACACGTAGAAGCAATAAATGCTTGTGCCGAACTAATTACTCAAGCTAGAAACGAAGGTATTTACTTAAAAGTTCTAGATATTGGTGGAGGCTTCCCTGTAGATTACGATAATGCAGCAACAACTAATATATACGAATTTTGCTCGCCAATAAGAGAAGCACTTAAACAAATTCCTCAAGACATGCAAATTATCGCTGAACCTGGAAGGTTCCTTTCAGCACCTGTTATGACTAACATATGCACTGTAACTGGGAAATCTGAAAGATTTGGTAAAACATGGTATTACCTTGATGATGGAATATATTGCAGTTATAGTGGTCAACTTTTTGATCATGTGGTGTATCCTAAATATGCGCCATGCAATAACGGACCACTTACAAGCTGTGTTTTAGCTGGACCAACTTGTGATAGCATTGATGTTATATCTGACGATATTCTCATGCCAGAACTTAACGTGGGAGACATTATTGTCGGTAAAATGATGGGAGCATATACCATTGCAACTGCGACAGAATTTAATTTCATAAAAAAGACACAAATTCTAGTAATTGACTCTGAAGCTCAAGTAGAAGAGAATTACTTAAAATTAAAGGCTGTTGCTTAAATTTTTATAGATATTACTAATTCATTATTATAAGGACATACAATGTATGTCCTTTTTTAAAACAATAATTAAATTAATGCTTCGCTTCAATTGCCAAAGATTTTTCACGATTTATGTATGGGTTTGCATACATTTGGCGAACAATATCTCTTAATTCCTTAGGCATTTTTTCCAAACGATTATTAAAGAAATCTTTATCTTTTTGTGATACACCATCACCATGGCCAGATGCTAAGAGTATTGATGGAAACATTCTATAATGTTTATAAACATATCGATCAATTTCTACAGCTAATTCAGAAGCATTCTCATAATCGCCCCTCAAAGGTGCTCCAGCACTTAAATGCACATGGCCCTTATAACCATTGATACCGCCGACGATGCTTTCAATGTCTTCAAACTCACCTTTTACATAGTTTCCTGTTTGTGATTTTTCATACAATTCTTTAGCCTTTAACTCATCTCCAGGATCATACTCATAGGTAATTGAAACAGGAACAATATTTAATTTTTTTATATATTCTTTAAACGACAAACCTTGTTTCTTGCCGTACATATAAAACATTTTTAATATGGCTTCTTCAGTAACGTCGTTACCATCTTTTGCCCTTCCTTCTCTTTGAGCAATCCATACATTATGATTTTCTTTAATGGACAAACCGATATATTCACTTAATTCACTAAATGCTTTAATCTTCTCTTTAACCGAAGATAAAGAACGTTTGACAATAAAACTTTTGTTCAAACGCATTAAATCTGTAGCAACAGGCATGCGTAGTAAATTATCGCCAATTGCAATTTTTACAGTATCCATATTAACAGCAAATAAAGCCATATTTATGAAAGCAGGATCTAAAGAAATATCTCTGTGATTAGATATAAATAAATATCCTTTCTTAGGATCTAATTTATCAAAACCCGTAAATGAAATACCATCAGTTTTATCTCTTATAATCCCTCTCATAAATGTAGCAACAAATTCTTGTACTTGCTTAATTGTATTCACCTTTGCAAACTTTCTTTTCAAGACAAATTTTAATAAAGGCTTAAGGGCCGTAACCATAAATTTAGGTAATTTCTTAAACATGTACTTACTTATACCTGAAATAAGTACATCGTCGTTTAAAATACTTTGAATTGCGCTAGGAACTTCATCATCCTTATAATGACGAATATCATCAAATTTGGCAGATTCAGTAGTGATAATTTCATTTTCTTCTGAAATTTTTTCAATATTATCGTTCATTATAAATATCTGAAACCTTTAGAATTATTCATTTTATAAAAAGGCGAAATTGTACAGTTAGTTGCCAATATTATTTCATAAGTAACTACTTTACGCCCTTTTTAAACTCAATTTTTAGTGATCCATATCACAGCTACATTAAAGTTTATCTTACGATCTTAATATAGTAATGAAATTTTAGCAAATATTGAGTATTATTTCGCATAGCGAACGAGTGTGACACACTCAAAAGTGGGTAATTGTTACTAAAAAATGAGTATCAATATTATATGTCACAGAAAAAAGTAATATAAAATTGATCGTTACGATAAGGGAATTATAATGTTTATCGGTAAACCGCAATCAGATCCAACTCAAGATTGGTTCTTATCACATTGCCATATCCACAAATATCCAGCAAAAAGCACATTAATTCATGCAGGTGAAAAAGCTGAAACTCTTTATTATATTGTAAAGGGCTGTGTTGCTGTGTTGGTTAAAGATGAAGATGGCAAGGAAATGATTTTGTCATACTTGAACCAAGGTGATTTTATAGGCGAATTAGGTCTTTTTGCTGATAGTGAAGCTCCTATACGTACTGCATGGGTTAGAGCTAAAGGTTCATGTGAAATTGCTGAAATTTCCTATAAGAAATTCCGCCAACTTATTCAAGTTAATCCTGAAATTTTAATTAGACTTAGTAAGCAAATGGCTGATCGTTTAGAGACAACTAGTGATAAAGTGGGAAGTCTTGCTTTCTTAGATGTTCAAAAACGTATAGCAAGAACATTAATTGCACTTGCTCATCAACCAGAAGCAATGACACATCCTGATGGAATGCAAATTAAAATTACTAGACAAGAAATTGGTCAAATAGTTGGTTGTTCTCGTGAAACTGTTGGTCGTATTTTAAAGATGCTTGAAGATCAAAATATGATTAGTGCTCATGGTAAGACAATTGTTGTATTCAATACTCGTTAAATAAAGTATTGCAAATAGACATATAAATTATAAAGGCCTTGGTAAATTTTACCAAGGCCTTTTCACTACTAAATAAATGGTGTTATCCAAATATCTTCTCTAAAGCCTTATCCATACGTTTAAAGCCTTCTCTGATATCTTCTTCAGGAATGTTCAAAGCTGGAACAGTACGAATCACACTGTGACCTGCTGTCAATACAAATAAACCTTGATTTAAACACTCAGAAGTAATGTCTTTTAATTTACCTTCATATTCAGGTAACAAATCTGCACCAATTAGTAATCCCATACCACGAATTTCTTTAAAACAATGGTACTTATTATTTAAGGCAGCGTACAAACCTTTAAACAAAAGTTCTTTGCCTTTTACAGCATCCAAAAATTCTTTATTATGCACAAGTTCAAAAGATTTACAACCTACAGCAGTTGCCAATGGATTAGATCCAAAAGTTGTACCATGAAGACCAGGCTTAAATGTTTTTGCAACCTCGTCTCTTGCTAGCATAGCACCGATAGCTATACCTGCACCTAAACCTTTTGCAGAAGTTAAAATATCAGGAACAATTCCATAAGCTTCATACGCATAAAAATATCCTGTTCTACCAAAACCAGTTTGAACTTCATCGTAAATTAAAAGTGCTTTATATTTATCACATAAATTTCTTACTTCTTTGAGAAATTCTTTATCTGCTGGTAGAATACCACCTTCACCCTGTATTGGTTCTAACATAACAGCACAGGTATTATCTGAAATAACCTTTTTAAACGCTTCTATATCGTTAAATGGTACATGATTAATCTTGCCTGGCAATGGACCAAAACCTTCTCTATATTTGGCTTGGCCACCCACTGTAACATCAAAAAGAGTTCTTCCATGAAAACCATTTTCAAAAGAAATTATTTCATCTTTATTTTCACCAAAATTCTCAAAAGCATAACGACGTGCTAATTTTAATGCTGCTTCATTCGCTTCGCCACCTGAATTTGCGAAAAACACCTTATCAGCAAATGTATTATCTACTAAATATTTTGCTAACTTTATTGCAGGTTCTGTACACATATAGTTTGATATATGCCATAACTTATGAGCTTGCTCTTCTAATGCTTTTACTATTTCAGGATGACAATGTCCCATCACATTAACAGCAATACCACCACCGAAATCTATATATTCCTTGCCATTTTCATCCCAAAATTTAGAACCTAAACCTTTAACAGGAATAAAAGGGGCAGGATTATACACACCCATTTCATACTGATCAAAATCAGCTCTAGTGATTTTACTCATACAACCATCCTTCATCACTACACATTGGTAATTTAATTATTTATGCATTATAAATGCATAAATATTCATAATCAATATAATATTATCTCAATTTAACTTATTTATTTGCTATTTAATTCTTTTTGCAATCTTTTTACTCTATCTCCAGGAATTTCAGTAAATCTTGCAAAGAAATAGTATAGACCTGGAAGTAAACATAACGTAATTACTGTAGCTATGCTCATACCAAAAAATATTACAGTCCCCACAGCTTCTCGACTTTCATATCCAGAACCTTTAGCAATAATTAATGGTAAAGCTCCTATTATTGCTGTAAGCGAAGTCATAAGTATTGGCTTTAATCTACGAACCGAAGCCTTTAAAACAGAATCATACAAATTATTACCTTTAACACGTAACTGATTTGCAAACTCCACAATTAAAATGCCATTTTTTGTTACCATACCTATAAGTAATAGCATTCCAATTTGACTATATATATTTAACGATACACCTAATATCCACAAGCCTAGTAATCCACCAAACAAACCTAGAGGAATTGTTATCATTACAACAATAGGATGAATAAAACTTTCAAATTGAGCTGCTAATACTAAGAATGTAACTAGAATGGCTAATCCTAACACCATGACCAAATCATTTTCACTTTCTCTAAAATTTTTTGATTCACCACTTAATGCTATGGACATATCTTTATTCAAATTTTTACTTGACCAATTATCCATCCAATCCAAAACTTCACCTAAACTTTTTCCACTAGCAGGATGAGCTGTAATAGTAATAGCTTTTTGCCTATTATAATGTGGTAATTTTTTTGCTCTTGCTTTTAATTTAAATTCAGCAATACTCCCTAATGAAACCATTTCCCCTTTAATAGTTCTAATGTTTAAAAGACTTATTTGGTTTAAATCTTTAAATTCATTTTCCTCTGCTCTAAGATAAACATCATATTCTTCACCCTTATCCACAAAAGTGGTATGTGATGTTCCTCCTAATGCAGTTTGTAAAGCCTTAGATACATCAATAAGTGAAACACCAACAACAGCAGCTTTATCAATATTTAAACTAACCTCTATTTCTGGAGTAGTTTCAGTATAGTTAGTATCAGCATTTATTAATATCCCTGCCTTATTACCTGCTATCAATAATTGTCTTGTTATTTCATTTAAAGATTCATATGTAGAACCTCTTATTATATATTTAACAGGAGAACCTGAAGCACCCTTAAAACCAGGCTCGTATACATAAACTCTCAAATCAGGAATATTACCAAGTTTATTTTTTAATTCTTTTATGAAATCTGATGATCTAACCGTTCTATTTTGCCAATCTTCTAGTTGTAGAACAACAAAACCACTTTGATCTGTTCCTTGCCCTAATGAAGGCGTACTAAAGCTTATAGACTTAACAACCCCTTTTCCTAAATACGGTAAAAGACGATCCTCAATATTTTGCATATTTCTTTTCATTCGATGGATACTTGTTCCTTCTTCTCCACCAGCGTAAATATATATAACACCTCTATCTTCAGAAGGTGCAAATTGATGAGGTATTGATTCATATAACAAATACATACCACCAATAATTGCCACTATTATTGCAGGATATACGAAGGCAAACTTTAATAGGAAACGTAATATTCCTGCATACATTTTTTCAACTAATTCCAAGCATAAATCAAAGAATTTTATAATAATCCCTCTATTTTCGGACTTATTTTTTAACAGAAATCCACATAATGCAGGTGACAAAGTAAGTGCAATCAAACCTGAAAAAAAGACAGCTAAAGATAACAATACTGCAAATTCAATAAACATTGACCCTGTTATGCCTTGCATAAACATTAATGGCAAAAAAATCATTATTAGCACTATTGTTGTGGCAACAATTGCAAAACCTACTTCTTGAGATCCATGCCAACATGCCACTAAAACAGACTCACCAGCATCTAAATGATGCGAGATATTTTCGACCATTACTATAGCATCATCTACAACTAAGCCTATGGCTAAAATAAGACTTAACAATGTTATAATGTTAATAGAAAATCCAAATAACCAAGCTCCAATAAACGAAGCAACTAAGGAAATTGGGACTGTTATTGCAGGAATTAAAGTTGTTCTCCAAGAACCAATAAAGAAATATAGTACACCAACAACTAGCAAAGCAGTAATAACTAATGTACTATAAACTTCATCTATTGAATTTCTAATATAAACTGTACTGTCAAAATCAATTTCTAAATTTGCTCCATCTGGAACGAATTTCTTTAATGAATCAACTTCTTTACGAATATTGCTAGAAACATCCAAAGGATTAGCATTTGATTGAGGAATAATACCTATACCAATACTAGATATTCCATTGCGATGATAAACACTTTCTTCATTTTTAGCCTTAACTTCCACTGTTGCAACATCACGCAACCTAATAGTCTGTTCTAAGCCATTATGTCTTATTGGTAACTGTTCAAACGATGCTGCATCAACATAGACACGTTTAATTTCAACTGGGAAAAGCATGTCATTATTTCTAATTTCGCCACTAGGAAGTTCTATATTCTCATATCCGATTGCGGAAATAATATCATTTACAGTAATACCTAAAGCTGTCATTCTTGACGGAACCAACTTTATATACATTACCTTTTCCAAAGCTCCAACTGTTTTAACTTGGGAAACGCCGTCTACTAAACTAATGTTTTTAACAACAAATTTATCAGCGTAATCTGACAACTCTACACGATCCATAGTTGAACTTGATAAATTCAACCATAAAACCACTTCATCTTCACCATTATCCCTAGTAACTATCGGCTCATCTATATCATTTGGTAAATTTTTTCTCGCTCTTGACACAGCATCTCTTGCATCGGAAATAGCTTCAAGCATATTTTTATTTTGCTTAAATTCTATCGAAATCCAAGACTTACCCATTCTACTATTTGAAACTATTTGTGAAACGCCTGAAATACCAGACAGTTCATCTTCTATAATTTTAGTAACACGACTTTCCATAACTTCTGGAGATGCACCAGAATATACTGTAGTAATCGTTATAGAAGGAACATTAACATTAGGAAGTTCCCTAACAGGTAAACGTAAGAAAGAAATTATTCCAAAAATTAATAGCAATGAACTCAAAACTATTGCACTAATAGGACGTTTTATTGAAATTTCACTTAAAATCAAAGGACTATATCCTCATTGTTCTTTTTATCCTTTTTCTTTAAAGGAACATCTCCTGTAAAATCTAATTCATCATCTTTCTTTAAGATAGATACTTTATCACCATCGTGGAGTTTCTCTATACCTTCTACAACAACTGTAGAATTTACTCTTAAACCTTGCTTAATTGAGACATTAGCCCCATTTACAGGACCTAATATTACCTTTCTACGAGACACAATGTTATTTCGTAAAATGTACACAAAACGATCATCACCTGAGTAACTGATAGCTTTAAGAGGAACAACTGGAAGCTTCTCTGTAGCTAAATTTAATGACATTTCTAGCATCATTCCATCAAGTAATTCTAAGCTTTTATTAGCAAAATAAATTCTCACCTTTATGGCTAATGTGTCACTATTAACGTGAGTATCAATTTCCTCAATACGTCCAACATATATTCGACCTGGCCAAGCATCTGTAACAGCCGTTACTTCTTGACCAACAACAATTTGGGATAAAAACCTTTCAGGAATTTGAAAATCCACATACACTTTACTCAAATCATCTAACTGTAACAGTATATTACCGGGTTTTACAAATTGGCCTTCGGTTAATTGGTGTAAACTCAATACACCAGAGAATGGGGCATAAATTGTACGCTCATTAAGTTCAACTTCTCTTGCTTGGACAATAGCTTTTTGAGCTTCTACTGCAGCTTCTAACTGATCTAAAGCATCCAAACTAACTACGCCCTTTGCTTTAAGCGTACGAGAAACCTTAAGCTTGCGCAATTGATTTTCATAATTAACAATTGCTTCTTTTAAATGAGCTTTTTCTTTAACATTATCTAATTCAATTAAAATATCACCTTTTTTAACAGATTGAGTAGATTTTACAAAAATCTTACTGACCCTTGCTGTTACCTCAGGTGTAATTTTTAACGATTTATTTGCTTGAACTCTTCCTACTAATGGTAAAACTGTACCAGATTCTGAAGCTACAACTTGAGCAACACGTACAGTTTTATCATCAATAATTTGAGAATTTTTAGCCTCTTTATTTAGAATTCCACTGACTTTAATACCATATAAGCCAGCAGAAATAATAACTATAAAAATAAAGGCTAAAAATCCCTTAAACATCAACTGAATCCTTATTTATTACGACTGACAAAACCAACAGCGTTATAAACCTTATCAATTGTAACTTGAGCTCTTGCACGTGCTTTTAATGCACCATCTGCAAAAATTTGACGCAAATAATCCTCATTAGCACGCAAATCCTTATACCTTTGTTGAATTGGCTCTAACAATGCTACAACTGCATCAGCAACCTCTGTCTTAAAATGACCATAGAGTTTACCATCAAAATGTGTCACTAATTCTTCAACAGATTTATTACTTACAGCACTCATCAAATCTAGTAAGTTAGAAACACCGGGTTTGTTTTCCCAATCGTAACGAACTACAGGTGGTTCATCGCAATCTGTTACAGCTTTCTTTAACTTCTTAACAATTGATTTAGGATCCTCTAAAAGAGTAATAACATTATTACGATTATCATCAGACTTTGACATTTTTTTTGTTGGATCTTGTAAGCTCATAACTCTAGCCCCTTCCTTTGGCGTAAATCCTTTAGGAAGTACAAAAGTATCACCGTATAATTGATTAAATCTAAATGCAACATCTCTTGTTAGTTCAAGATGCTGAAGCTGATCTTCCCCTACAGGAACCAAGTTAGCTTGATATACTAAAATATCTGCGGCCATCAATACGGGATAATCAAATAGGCCGGCAGTTACATTTCCTTCATAACGTTTTGATTTATCCTTAAATTGAGTCATTCTAGATAACTCACCCATTTGAGTGTAACAATTCAAAACCCATGATAACTGTGTATGTTCAGGGACCTGAGATTGTAAAAAAATGGTACTTTTTATAGGATCTATACCTACAGCAAGGTATAAAGCTAAAGTATTGAAGATTGCATCATGCAATACTTTTGGATCTTGACGAACCGTAATAGCGTGAAGATCAACGACACTGAAAATGCAATCATATTGGTCTTGCATTGCAACCCATTGACGTAAAGCTCCAATATAATTACCAATTGAAAGCTGACCTGATGGCTGAGCTCCACTAAAAACTATTTCCTTCATAAAATATCCTTGCTAAACGTCAAATGATTTAAATAAATTATAAACCGAACAAAAATCATCAAAAACATAATCTGGAGAGCTATCTCTTATGTCTAACCCTCTATTGTAGCCATAAGTAAGACCTATACTTGTAATAGAAGCATTTCGTGCTGCTAAAATGTCATTATAGGAATCACCAACCATAACTGCATCATTTGTTGAAACACCAATCTTTTGACAAACATAAATTAACGGTGCTGCATTGGGTTTGGTTTCAGGAATAACCTCACTACCCAAAGTTTCATCAAAATACTTCAGCAACCCAGCCTTTTCAAGTATTGGCACTATAAATCTATTAGGTTTATTTGAAACAACTGCTAATTTCACACATTTACTTTTCAAATAAGATAAAGTCTCCAAAACCTTTGGATAAATTGATTTGCTACAATCGAAACAATTTGAATAAACTAAATTAAATTCATTCCTAGCAACTGCTAACAAATCACGATCTAAATCTTCTAACCTAACTTCTTGAGTTCTAGCAATAGCTCTTGCAATAAGAAGCATTGCACCATTACCAACATAGGAACGGGTTTGTTCAATTGTTATTGGATTTTTACCAACTTTACGTAATGCTGCTAATACAGCTTCATGAAGTTGTGGAACGGTGTCTGCCAAAGTCCCATCCAAATCAAACATTACTAATTTTGGTAAAGATTCAAGCTTCATTAAACCTCCGCGAGTTTCGATCTCATAGCGGTAATTGTAGCCTTATAATCATTACTACCAAAAATTGCAGAACCAGCTACAAACATTGACGCACCTGCCTTTGCAATTTGCGCAATATTTTCAATCTTAACACCACCATCAACTTCTATGATCAAATCTTCACGCCCATGTTCTTTTGCCAAAACTTTTAAATCTGCAATTTTACGTAATGCAGAATCAATAAATTTTTGGCCACCAAAACCAGGATTAACAGACATGATCACAATCATATCTATCTTGTCCCAAACATAATCAAGAATAGAAAGAGGGGTCGCTGGATTTAAAGCTAAACCACATTTACAGTTAAAACTCTTTATCAATTGTAATGATCGATCAATATGACCAGTTGCTTCTGGATGAAAAGTTATACTTGAGGCTCCAGCTTGAGCAAAAGCTGTGATTAATTCATCAACTGGGGATACCATTAAATGTACATCTATTGGAGCAGAAATACCGTATTTCTTTAATGCTGAACATATTTGAGGTCCAAAGGTTAAATTAGGTACGTAGTGGTTATCCATAACGTCAAAATGAACCACATCTGCACCAGATTCTATAACCTTTGCAACATCATCACCTAAACGAGCTAAATCAGCTGATAATATTGATGGAGCTATTAAATACTTCATATTTGGTACTTATCCTTTAATTTATTTCTTGTTTTACTTTGCCAATTTTCTTTGCCCATGGTCCTTGATTACGAACATTTTTTGGCAAAGTTTTAATTGCAGTTGTTGCCATTTGAGAACTTTCAAAGTCGCCCCACATAACTATATAATTTTTGTCTTTATTTCTAAATAAAACCCAGGAATTTCCCTCAAGTTTAGAGGCAAAACTTTGAGCATCAGCCTTAGATTTTGTAGCCATTAGTTGGACAGAATAATGCTTATTATCTAAACTTTGAAAATCATTTTTAATATTATCTTGTTGAACTTCAGCTTTTTCTGTTGTTTCAGGTAGGACATCTTTCTTTACACTAACATTGTCAACCTTTTCTTCTTTCGCATTGTCTTTACTTGCTGAGGACTCTTCATTTACAGCTGGAGCAACAACTGTATCAGATTCAGACTTAACACTAGCTTTATCAGCAGAATTGTCGCTTACCTTATTAGCTTCATTTTGAGACTTACTACTGTTTTCCGCTTTTTGCGTAGTTTTATCAATACTTACACTATCATTAACTAACTTATTGACGTCAGTATCATCCATCTTACTAGATAAAGATTTTTTTTCGTCTGTAGCAACAGTATTTTCAATTTCAGTTAATTCTTCATCAGGAACAACAATTTCATTTTTTGGTTCTTCAGTTGTTTCTGCTACAACAACAGGATTTTCTTCTACGGTATCAGGCAAATCTGAAATAAATGAATCATTTTCAGATTCTTCATTTTCTGTTTTTTGTTCCTCAAATTCCTGATTTAATTGAGAAGGTGGTGTTTGCTTTAATGAATTATCTGGAACATTTTTAGAAAAAACTATATTTGTATTACTTTGTTTGTACCAAACAAAACCCAAAACACCCACGGCAATAACCAATGCACACATAGTAAGAATCAAAGATACTTTTGAAGTTTTATTAACTTTAGCGGTCTCTTTTTCAACTTTATTTTTTACTTTCTTTTCTACACTCTTAGTGTCATTATTCATAGCAGACTCCTTGTTTTTATCAGTTAGCTTCTGAGCTAATTTTCTAACATCTTCAGGACTACATTTTTTTTCTATTTCTGGTATGTTAACTAAATCCCTATCACTAACTTTCACGCCATATTGACGCAAATAATATTCAAGTTCATTCAATTTATCCTGGTTATTTAGATACGGAATTTCAATTTCAATTGGCGTAATACCAATCTCTTTAAGACTCCTAACTCTTGCATCAGCCCATGATGTAGCCGAAGTTAATATAATATTAAACAATTCTTGAGATTTATATGTTTGATAAATTTCAGCTAATTCAATTAAAAAACTATCTGGAGCCTTATCAATATTATCAACAACAATAACTACCTTACTTGTATTAAAATTGATTCTTTGTACAGTGCCTAGTAGTTTATCCTCAGCATTAAAAACAGTTGTAGGAGATAATTGCTGCAATAATAGCTCTCTCAACTTTAGTAGCGATGGAACCTCTGAGCAAGGTACAAAGGCGCATAAATAATCATTCTCAACTGCACTGCAAATTTTTTCACATAATACTGTTTTACCAGAACCAGAATCACCTGTAAGAAATAAAAATGGAGTACCAACTGCAAGCTGATATCTAACCCTTTCTACCAAAGTAGTTTGACCTGGTAACATCGGTAATTGTTCAAGAGCCATATATATATATCCCTATTAGATTTTTTTATTATCTTTATACTTATATTTTATTTAATTATCTTACGAATATCGTCTTCAGTAACATTATCATACATAGAAGCATGACCTAAACAGTCAGGAACTATATATCTCACTTTACCATTCTTAGTTTTCTTATCATGAACCATAAGCTTCAAAAAATCTTCCACTTGCATTTCATCCGGCTTATCCACAGGCAACTTATTAGCTTTCAATAATTCACATATTCTTGAAAAATCATCATCTGATATTTTACCTCTATATTTTGCAAGTCTAGCAGCTATCACTGTACCAGCAGAAACACCTTCTCCATGCAACCAAACGCCATACCCCATGTATGTTTCTATTGCATGTCCAAAAGTATGTCCTAGATTCAAAATTGCACGTAGACCACCCTCTTTCTCGTCTATGTGAACAACTTCAGCTTTTATTGAACAGCAATTAAATATAACCTCAGCTAATACTTGTTTATTTAAATTCCAAATATCATCAGTATGCTGTTCCAAAAATTCGAAGAAATCTATATCCCAAATAATGCCATATTTAATAACCTCGGCCATTCCAGCAGCAAGCTCACGGCTTGGTAATGTTTTTAGGCAATTAAGATCGATAATAACGGCTTTTGGTTGATAAAAAGCACCTATCATGTTTTTACCTAAAGGATGATTGATTCCTGTTTTACCTCCAACTGAAGAATCTACATGTGATAATAGAGTCGTTGGAACTTGAATAAAATCCACACCTCTTTGAAAGCTTGATGCTGCAAAACCTGTAAGATCACCAATAACACCACCACCTAAAGCAAACAATGTTGTATCTCTACCACAATTATTCTCTAATAAAAAAGTCATGATAGTATTATAACTTTCTAGATTTTTATATTTTTCACCATCAGGTAAAACTAAGCTTAATACAGTTAATCCTAGACTCCGTAAGGAATTCTCTAACGGATCAAGATACCACTGCTTAACTGTAGTATTAGTAACAATAACAGCTTTGCCTTTTTTAGTGATAAATTTAGACCATATCTCAGGTTGAGTTATCAAATTCTCATCTATAAAAATAGGATAACTTCTATCACCCAAATCAACCGTTAGATTTTTCATACAAACTAATCCTTTAGTTTCTCTATTTCATCGATAATTTTTTGTGCAATAGTTCTAGCACTTAAATCATCTGTTTTAACTACAATATCACTAACTTCACGATAAAGAGGCTCTCTTTCCTTCGATAACTTTTCTAAAGTTTCTAATGGAGTATCATTGTTTATTAATGGACGCCTTTTATCACGACCAGTTCTTGCAAACTGCTTTTCAACTGACGTCTCTAGATAGACAACTATCCCTCTTGAAGCTAAATGACGACGATTATTTGCATTTTTTACTGCGCCACCACCAGTCGCCAATATAATTCCATTCATAGCTGTTAGGTCATCAATTACAGCTTCCTCGCGTTTTCTAAATCCTTCTTCACCTTCAACATCGAACACCCAAGCTATATCAGCTCCTGTACGTTGTTCTATGACTGAGTCTGAATCCAAAAATTCAAGATTTACCATTTCAGAAAGGGTTCTGCCTATTGTACTTTTCCCCGCACCCATAGGACCCACTAAAAAGATATTTTGTTGTTCTGCCATTTTCCTAATCACTTTCTTCTTACGAAATACGTACATCCATAATGAATGAACAGATTACCATTATTCAATAATTGAATCTTAGTCTAGAATTATATAATATTTCTGACGTTTAGAGTTATATTAATCTTTATTTACCATGTTCAAGACCAAAAAAAAGCTCCTTATCCACAAAGATAAGGAGCTTTGAATTTATTTATAAATGTTATTGCACATTTTTAACGATATGCGGAGTAATAAATATTAAAACCTCACGCTTTTCATTCTTATTCTGCACACTCTTAAATAACCAACCAACAACTGGAATATCACCTAAAAGAGGAACTTTTTGAGTCTGACGGTTAATAGTTTGCTGGAAGATACCACCTAATACAAGGGTTTCACCATTGCCAACTAATACTTGAGTTTCAACCTTTCTAGTTTGAATAGAAACAGATGTACCAGAACCTGCAACAACAACAGTATCACCTAATTCATCCTGTGTTACCTTAAGATCTAAGAATACAGAATCATCAGGAGTAATCTGTGGAGTTACAGTTAAACTTAATACAGCCTTCTTCCATTCAACTGTTGTTGAACCACTTGAAGCAGATGTTAAAGCAGGAATTTCATAACCTTGTTCAATCAAAGCTTCTTTCTGGTTTGTTGTAGTTACACGAGGACTTGCAACAATGTCAGTGCGGTTTTCAGTTTCATAAGCAGCTAATGTTAAATCCAAGGCAAAATTCTTAGAAATTTTACCTAACGAAATTATACCACCACTAGTAGGAGTATTAAGATTTGTTGAACCACCACTATACCACTTTGAATCATTTGGAGTAGGAGCACCATCTGTATTATTTGTATTAATATTCCAATTAACACCGAGTTCTTCTCTAACTGTTTCATCAACAGAAACAATACGAGCCTCAATCACAACCTGTTGTACTGGAGTATCAAGAGTTTCAATTAATCTCTTAATATTAGCAATTGATGCTTCTGTATCTTTAATGATAATTGTATTAGTTCTTTCATCTACAGTTGCTGTACCGCGAGCTGACAATAAACTATCACTAGAATCAGCTCCATTTGAGCCACTATTAGTGGTGTCATTAGATGAAATAGATAACTCAGAATCCTTTGTTGAAATTAACTTAACAAAATCTGCTGCTTTAGCATAATTAACTTGAATATATTCTGTAACTAAAGGTTCCTTAGCTGATTTCTTTTCAATTTCATCTAATTGTTTCTGTTCATAAGATGAAAGTTCATCTTGAGTACCAATTAAAAGAATTGAGTTATCAATACGCTTATCTAAGCCTTTAACACGCAAAATAGTGTCTAAAGCTTGATCCCAAGGAACGCTATCAAAATTAACAGTAATGTTACCCTTTACTGAATCATTCATAACAAGATTAATTTTGATTTCTTCAGCTAAGATCTTTAATGCATTACGAACAGGAATATCTTGGAAAGATAATGAAAGAAGCTTTCCATTATATTTTGGAGCGTTATTTGCTTTAATAACAGGCTTTTTCTTAGCAATAGAAATAACTACTGTTTCACCTGATTGATCAAATTTAGAATCAAAATCACTACCAGTTAATGCTAAATCTAAAACAGTACCATCAGCTGCTTCAGATACATCAACAGACTTAATCATAGTTGAGTAATCTGCAACATCCATCACAGCCAAAAGTTCAGGAGCTACATTTGAACCATGGAACTTAGCTTGTACATGAGTACCCTTATTCATAAGTTCTAAAGCAGCATTCTTATTGTCAAGGTTAACAATCAATAAGCCTTCACCCTTAGGTCCACGCTTAAAGTTAATACCATTTATACGATTTATTCCAGATGCAACTGACTTACTCTTAGTACTAACAACCGTAGGGTCCTTAACACCATTTTTTGAAGCAGTCACACGAGGATCTTGGCCTAAGGTAACATATAATGAATTACCTTGCTGAGAAACTTCATAAGGTACTAAAGTATCTAGACCAACAACAACATCCAAATCAGCACCATTAGGAGTAACCTGAACACCTTTAATTCCATTTGTACCTATATTCATATCACTCTTTAAAAGAGCAGATTCAGAATCAGACAAATTTAGCACAAGCTGTTCTGGCTGGTACTGAAGTCTATCTTGATATGAAGATACTGGACCATCAAACTGAAATTCAATCTTAGTTTGACTTGCTAATGCATTATTTACTTTAATATTTTCAAGCTTTGTTGCTGCCTCAGCAGGCAATACAATACTAGCCATAGTTGCTAGCATTACAAAAAGCCCTAATTTTTTCTTCTGAAAATTCATAATTCTATTTCCTGCCTGCTATTATTCCGCAACAATTAAATCTAAACGAGTTGCGCGTTTATCCCAACAACCCTTACCATCAGAAATAAATTCTTCTACTTCTACTGAATCAGGGGCAACTCTAATAACCGTACCAAAATTTAAACCCATGTGCATACCTGGAACAACACGCACAATACCGCCATCAGCTGTCTGAATTAAAGCACGTAGTTTTCCTTCAGTCATAATGGTTCCACGCATAAATAGATTATCTAAAGCAAATTGCTCAAGCTCTTCCATTGGACGCTCACGATCTGGTTGTTCGCAATTAAGTGGAGTCAAAGGCTGCACTGCAGAAATTTCTGGCTTAGGTAGAACAAAAGGCATACGATCAGTCTTCGGTTCAAATTTCATTGGTACAAAAGTTTTAACAGCTGGTAATGCTTCAATTGGACCAGCAGCTTGCTTACGTTGAACTTTACACCATTCGGCTAATTCATCCATGTCTGAACAAGCTGAAAGTAATAATCCAGCCGAAAGCAATACGGCAATAAGTGATAACTTCTTACTCATTTATCTGCCTCCTTGTCTTTGATTTCGACGATCTCTACGTTCACTCGCCTTTTTAGCCTGTTCCGCATTATAACGGAAGGTCTTTGCAAGCATCTTCATTTCAAGAACATCACTATTTGAAACATCTGAGCCATTTTTAATATCAACATGAGCAAGTGTAAAGTTATCTATAGTAACGATACGAGGTAAAGCAGCCATATCAGCAGAGAAACTACCTAATTGTTCATAAGTACCTGTAACGTAGATGCTCATTGGCAATTCTGTATAAATTTCTTGTTGAACTTCAGCTTCCCATTTAATACTAACCAAATTTAAACCATTATCTTGAGCGATAAAGCTTATATCATCTAATAAGTTAGCAACTTCATTGCTATTAGGTAACTGTCTTAATTGAGCCTCAAGTAAAGTTTCCAATTCTGCAATCTGTTCCTTGTATGCATTCAGATTTGCAGCACTTTTTGCTTTTTCTTTAAATTCAGCCTTTAACTGTTCGACCTTAGCAATTGATGCATTATAGTCATTATATTCATCTTCAATCACAGCCACCCAGCTCGCGCCAATAACTACAACAAAAGCTAACACACATGCTATAACTTTTATAAGCAGAGGCCATGTTTCAACCTTCTGCGCATCAAAATCATTTAATCCTAAATCAAGAGACATTGTTATTTACCTCCCTTGTTAGTGTTATTACTAGCATCACCATTATCGCCCATAATGCTGAATTTCATATCAAATTCATATAAGCCATCTGGTAGGGTTGGTACAATCTTTTTACCATCTCTTATTTCAGCTTTAGTCTGTGCAATATAACTATTACCCAACCACTTGCTGTTATCAATATTTCTTAACATTGAAGAAACTCTTGGATTTGACTCAGCTAATCCCTTAATATTTACAGATCTGTTACTAAAGGACATTGAGTTTAGATACAAACCGGTAGCAGTTAAAGTTGGTAAATCAGAATATAAATGTACTGCTATATTACGACTCTGTTGCAATGAATCAATTGCATTCATTCTATCAATCAATTCTTGTTTTTTTGTCTTTAATTGTGCAATTTCTGTTAATTCTTGATCTACTTTTTGAATTTCACCCTTTAAATAGGTAGCTTGAGATTCCTGTTGGCTACGAGCATAATCAACACCCATGTAACCTAAAGCTGAAATACCCGCAGCAACTACAACAACAGTACCGATAACCTTATAAAACAGGCTTCTTTGACGGTCTCTAAGTTGTTGACGCCATGGAAGTAAATTTATATTTGACATGGTTCAAAACTCCTTAATGCTAATCCTAGAGCTGTCATAAACTTACAACCCATTGGATTTTCTTCAGTCTTAAACTTAGGAGCGGACCTAAAGATATCAGGACAAATAACTTCCTTAACACCCAAAGTATTAGATAACTGGTCTTTAATAGATGGTAATAAGCACCCACCACCTGTTAATACTACAGCATCAACCTCTCTATGTTGAGATGAACTTGTAAAGAGCTGTATATTTCTCTTAATCTGCTGTGCTAACTGATTAAAATATTGAGGAATAATTTGTGACTGAATATCACTAGGCAACCTATTTTGAACTTTACATTTTTCAGCATCTTCATATGGCATATTGCTATATGTAGCAATATTTTGAGTGATATTATCACCACCAAAGCTTTGCAAACGCTGATATACAACTTCACCTTGAGTCATAACTCCAAAGCTTAAGGTAACAGCACCTACATCAACTATAGCAACCACTTTCTCAGCGTAATTTACATCAAATGAAGGGATAATGTTGCGAATTGCTCTGCCTAAAGCATGAATACCCACATCAACAACCTTAACTTGACAGTCTACACTATCAAAAACAGCCACTCTTTGCTCTACACTTTCAGTTCTAGCACCACTTACAAGAACGTCGTTCTTTGTGCCATCAACTAAATTAGGGCCAATAATTTCGTAATCAATATTCATTTCATCAAGAGGGAAAGGAATAATTTGTTCAGATTCAGATTCAATATAATTACTCAATTCAGAATCACTTAATGAAGCTTCCGCTTGAATAACTCTTGAAATCACACTTGAACCTGACACAGTTGTTGCTACATATCTTGTTTTATTTGGAATTCTCTTCATCAAAGTTCTAACAGCCTGAACAACCTTATCAATATCAATGATTTGGTAATCCACTATAGTTCCCTTTGGTGTAGGAACTTCTGCTAGGCCAATGATCTCAAAGTTATTCGCTCTTCCAGATATTGCAACTGCTTTTATAGATTGGCTTCCAAAATCCACACCTACAAGAGGGTATAGGAAACCTTTGTTTTTCATTCCAGCCATATTTGCATCCGTGCTGCTTAACATTGTACTCGTTTACATATGATAACTTTTATTAACAAAAAATTACTAAAAAAATACAAGATCTGTTTTCTCTATTTTGAGCTAGCTAACAAAATATTATATAATCACCATAATTTATCTTAATAAGCACGGTCTAAAAAATGTTTTTTATATGGTTACGCAGAATTATTTGGTTTTGGATTTTTATTGCAAGTTTATGCATTGCAGTTGGTTGTTTCTATTACTACCACACTCAATACATGTTACCAGATGTTAAAACATTAAAAAATGTAAGCTTTGAGACACCTTTAAAAATTTATACAGCAGATAAGAAACTAATTGCTGAATTTGGTCAGCATAGGAGAATTCCATTAAATATTGAAGAAATTCCAACACAACTTAAGAATGCATTTCTTGCAATAGAAGACTCCAGATTCTATGATCATTTTGGTATTGATCCTGTTGGTATACTAAGAGCAGCGTATGTATCCATATCTAAAGGGAAAAAATCTCAAGGAGCAAGTACAATAACGCAACAAGTTGCTAGAAATTTTTTTCTATCTAACGAAAAAACATTTACTCGTAAAATTAAAGAAATTTTTCTTTCCTGGAAAATCGAACAAACTTTAACAAAAGATGAAATATTTGAATTATATTTAAATAAAATTGCACTTGGCCATCATTCTTATGGTGTCGCAGCTGCAGCATATGTTTACTTTGGTAAAAATGTCAATGAACTAACTTTAGGGGAAATGGCAATTATTGCAGGACTACCAAAAGCACCTTCATCATCAAATCCTATTTCTAATCCTAAAAAAGCAAAGGATAGACGACACCAAGTTTTAGGAAGAATGCTTTCATTAGGAATGATTACTAATGCTGAGTATGAGTTAGCAGATAACGAACCAATTAAAGCTTATTACCATACCGCTAAACTAGATTCCTATGCACCATATGTTGCTGAATCAATAAGACAAAAACTTGAAAGTACTTATGGTGAAAAAATTTACACTGAAGGATTTAAGGCTTATGCTACCATTGATTCTAAAAAACAAGAGGCAGCAAATAGAGCTGTTTATGACGGAATTACAGAATATGATATGAGACACGGCTACCACAAACCTGAAAACCTCATAGAAAATAATATAGACATTTCTGATTCAACAAAAATTGATGAATTTCTTAACAAGAAAACAACATTTGAATATATTACACCTGCAGTGGTTACAGATATTAATGCATCTAATAATAGTGCAACTATACAAATTAAACAAATAGGAATTTCATCATTAGAATGGGCTAATGTTCAATGGGCTAAACCTTTTAAAAATGACTCTAGCAGAGGTGCTTCACCAAAAAAAATCAGTGATGTACTGAAAAAAGGTGATTTTATTTATGTTGAAGAGATCAAGCCTAACACTTTTGCTCTTAGACAAATACCTCAAGTTCAGAGTGCTCTTATTTCTTTAAATTCAGAAACTGGAGCTATTATAGCCATGGTTGGCGGTTTCAGTTTTAAACAAAGTAGCTTTAATCGTGTAGAACAAGCAAAACGCCAAGCAGGCTCAAATATAAAACCATTTTTATATTCAGCTGCAATTGCTAATGGTTATTCATTAGGAACACTAATGCTTGATGACAGAATTTCTATTTGGAATGCAGGAAGTAAGAAATTTTGGTCTCCTAAAAATTCTCCAAATGTTTACGAAGGTTATATTCCTATTAGAGAAGCTTTAGCAAAATCTAAAAATGTTGTTTCCGTACGATTAGTAAGAGCTATTGGTATTGATAACTTCATAACACATTTAAAAAAATTCGGTTTTGATATTTCTCGTAATCAACGAAATGATTCCTTAGCTTTGGGTGCATATGAAGTAACACCTTTAGAACTTGCTACAGGATATTCTACATTTTCAAACGGCGGTTATAAAATTGAACCTTATATTATTAGCAAAGTAACCTCTGGTTTAGATGATGATGAAAAAGTTATTTTTGAAGCTAATTCATTCACATCATGTGAAGAATGTGCAGATGCTGTTGTTAATTCTATAAAACCAGAACCTATAGAAGAAGAAGCAAATAAACTTTTAGTTGGACATCATGCTCAACAGATAATAACCCATGGTAATTCATTCCTTATTGCGAGTGCTTTAAATAGTGTTATATTTGGTGGTGTAGGACCTGAAGGTTCATATTGGGGTACTGGTATGAAAGCTAGAGCTTTAAACCGCAACGACATATCAGGTAAAACAGGTACCACTAATAAAAGTCGCGACGCTTGGTTTTCAGGATTTAACTCAAAAGTTGTCACAACTGTTTGGATGGGATTTGACAATTTTACACGAGCATTAGGTAGTGGAGAATCTGGAGGAAAGGCATCTCTTCCAATTTGGATAAACTATATGAAAATTGCCTTAGATGGAACACCTTTAGCTCCAGTTGAGCCTGATGATTCAATTGTGAAAAACAGTATGCTTGGTTACCCTGAATACTTCATAAAAGGATCTCAAGTTATTGTTAATTCACCTTTTGTAGAAGAAACTGATTTTAACACGAATCCTGCAACTGATTCAAAAGAAGAAAGTATAGACGACTTATTCTAAGTTTGTATGACCTTTAATGAATTAAATTACATTAAAGGTCTATTTTTATAAAACGAGAATGAACACATTTTTAATAACATGCCCACTATTTCACTAAGTTGACATAAACAACTTCTTTATGCCACATAGTAATTCTATTGTTATTTGTATAGTATTCAGAACAAAAGAAACAACATACATAGAATGTATGTCTTTACCACTTAAAAAAAACAAAACTGTAAACATACTATAAGTAAAAATCTATTTATAGTCAGTAATACAAGAATTTTTATCTAAATCACCGTTACTACAACACATTCGTTAATAACCAGCCAATTTGTTGTACGATAAGTTTAAATTATCAAAATCAAATAATAAAATTTCTATTGTTCATATTTTCCACATCTTACACTATGTACAAAATTAACAATATCAGTTGGAGGCAAAGGTTTAGAGAAATAAAAACCCTGTATATCTTCAACACCTTTACTTCTCAAATAATCCAACTCTTTTACTGTTTCAACACCTTCAGCGATCAATGAAAGATTAAACGATCTTGCTAACTGAATAATAGCGTTAACTATTTGTTGTTTTTCAGGAATTTCATTGATATCAGTAACAAACCTTCTATCTATTTTTACTTTGTCCAAAGGAAAACTACTCAAATAGCCTAAATTGGAATATCCTGTACCAAAATCATCAATACTGATCTTGACTCCCATTTTTCTTAGTTGTTCAAAATACTTACGAGCATTATCATCATTACCCATTAACATGCCTTCAGTTAATTCCAACTCTAGAAATTCTGGCGGGTAATTTAATTCATCTAGCAAATTTAATAATTTTGTTAAAAAATCTGGTTGATGAATCTGTTTAGCTGATAAATTTATCGCCATTGAAAACATTTCGCCATTTCTGTTTTTCCAATGCAAATTCTGCATCATAGCTGTTTTCAAAACCCAATCACCAATTTCAACAATCATATCAGATTGCTCAGCCACCGGAATAAAATCACCGGGGGAAACAAAACCTAAATCTTGGTTATTCCATCTAAGTAAAGCTTCCATACCTCGTAAATCTTTGCCATCAGCAGAAACCTTTGGTTGGTAATATATGAAAAACTCTCCTCTTTCTATAGCGCCTTTCAATCGAGATTCTATTCTAATACGCCTTAAATTAGCACTTCCAATGGCGTCTGAATACTGAACAATACAATTACGACCATGCTGTTTAGCATAAAATAAAGCCATATCTGCATGGCGTATTAATCCCTCGTAATCAGAACTATTATCAGGATAAATACCTATACCCATACTTGCTTCTACAGCAAAACTTCCACCAAAAATTTGATAATTTTCGTTTAATATTTCTCTCATTTGTTCACATGCAGCAATAACTTTCTGCTCTTTATGAACCTCAGGAATAATAACAACAAATTCATCGCCGCCAAATCTACCTAATAAAATATCTTTCCCGACAACAAATTTTTTAAGTCTTTCAGCCATTTCTTTCAAAATTTCATCACCAACTACGTGGCCATGCATATCATTCAGATCTTTAAAATTATCCAAATCAAGCAAAATAACAGCCAACTTGAATCCACCCTCATCAGCAGCTGCTAATCTTTTTGTCACTTCAACCGAAAGAAATAATCTATTAGAAATACCTGTTAAATAATCATTATGAACTAAGTCATGAAGCATCTTTTCACTTTTTTTGATTGCTGTAATATTGAATGCTACACCACCAATGCCATACAATTGATTTTTACGATCTATCAAAGGAAACTTTGTTGTTTCGTACCAAAGACCTGCTTTTTCATTTTCTTTATATTTGTATACTTTGCGTGACTCTAAAACATACTCGTCGTCTCTGACATAACCATCAACAAGTTTTTTAGGAGCAATATCGATATCCGTAAGGCCATATAACTCCTCGCGTTCACGATCAAACATCATTGAATAAAATTCATTTACCCAAGTAAATTTAAGATCTTTATCCTTAAACCATATTGGAGTCTGAATTAAATCACATAAAGTACTAAAATTGTTGTTCTCACGAGCAATTTTCAAGTACTTTACTCTCATCTTATAAAGTGCTACGGCTAATGTTATTACCGCTATTACAGTAAAAATCAGCAGGCATGGTAGAATAAAAGCAAAAGACACAATAAAACCTACTTCATATCAATAATGAACCGTCATCAAACCTTAAAAACAAGAAAGACTATTTTGAATTAAGGTATCAGCTTTCTGATATTATCTCAAAATTACAAGCCTTGTAACACTTAATAAAAATGGCTTTGTGATTTAGATACACAAACTTACACTAATAAAATTCTTAAAATGTATACCATTTCCCATATTTAATATTTTATTTC